>JALYOK010000420.1 GCA_030856925.1 Pseudomonadota bacterium | reverse complement strand
CCCCAAAGGTAAGACTGTGGGCCTGGTCGGCGAATCCGGTTCCGGGAAGTCTACGCTCGGTTTGACGCTGATGAGGCTGCACGCCGCAACCGCCGGTGAAGTGTGGTTCGATGGCAAAAATCTGCTCGCGCTTTCCGGCGACGAATTCCAATCCTATCGGCGCCGCATTCAGATCATATTTCAGAATCCTTACGCTTCGCTCAATCCGCGCTTCAGCGTCGGTAACATCCTTATCGAACCGATGCAGATTCACGGTATCGGAGCAAACGAGGAGGAACGCACCGGCCTCGCAGTCGAACTGATGAAAAAGGTCGGCTTGCCGCTAGCGTCGTTGCGAAAATATCCGCACGAGTTTTCCGGCGGTCAGCGCCAGCGCATCGCCATCGCACGTTGCCTGACGATGAAACCCGACGTGCTCATCTGCGATGAATCCGTGTCCGCACTCGATGTGTCGATTCAAGCGCAAGTGCTGAATTTGCTGCAGGACCTGCAGGACGAATTCGGCATGAGTTATCTCTTCATCTCCCACGATCTTGCCGTTGTGAAATACATTTCCGACACTATCTTGGTGATGCAAAACGGGGAAGTCGTGGAGCGAGCTGCTGCCGACGAAATTTATCATCGGCCGCAGCATCCCTACACCAAGCAGTTGCTGGCGGCGGCGCCGGCTGGTTGGCATAGTAAGACGCATTGACATTTTGATGATGCTGCCAGGCGGCGCGCTTAGCGTGCCTCGCAGGCAGGTATGCCGTGGAAGCCGCACACCGCTTGCTCTGCGGCAAGGCGGTGCGACCAAATTAAATGCAGGTGAAGCTAGATTTTAACGGGGGAAGGTATTTCCACGCGGGTGCCGGATAACAGTCCGCGCTGGTGGGAGATTTTGTTCAAGCGTTTGAGGGCGCCCACATCGACGTCGAAACGCTGCGCGATACTGTTGAGCGTGTCACCGCGCTTGACATGGTAAGTAATGCTGGCGGCGCCCCGCTTGTCGGCTTTAACCGGTTGGATTTTCCGCGTGATTAATGCAATTTTTACCCCGGCGGACCGGCGTACAGACAAGCGTTGTCCGACCGACACGCGGCCATTCTTCAGGCCATTGCACGCCTGGAGCAATTGGGTTGATACGCCGTAGCGCCGGGCAATTTTAGACAAGGTCTCGCCGCGTTTCACCACATGGGAGGCGGACCTGCTCCGCGTGTAGGGGGCGGCGAGTGACGCTTCAGGCGTGAATTGATGGTCGAAGTGCGCTCCTTCTTGGTCGCGGTCTTCACTGACAGGCACAAGGATCATTCCGCCGCCGGCAATGCGTTTACTCGACGGAATGCCATTGACCTGTTTAAGCTCGCTCGAACTGATGCCGAAACGATGGGCAACTTTTTCCAGCGCTTCACCGCGCGTTAATTTTTGCGTGCGCCAACTGACGAGCGGCTGATCGGGATTTTCCAGCTTGGCGCGAAAAATATCTGCCGTTTCCGCCGGCACCAGAATATTCCGCGTTGCCATCCCGGTGATCACCGGACGGTTGAATGCCGGGTTGAGTGCCGAGAATTCGTCCACGTGAATTTCCGCGAATTCCGCGGCACGCTTAAGATCGATGTTCTTCCGCGTGGAGACGACGGTGAAGTAAGGTTTATTAGGAATATACGCGAGAGTCAGACCAAATCGCTCGGGGTTGCGCGTGATGTTGCGTACGGCGATAAGCTTGGGAACATAATTGCGTGTTTCGGTCGGTAACTGAATGCTGGAAAAATCCGTCGGCAATCCGCGCGCCCGATTATAAGCAATGGCGCGACCGACGCGGCCTTCGCCGGAATTGTAGGACGCGAGCGCAAGTTCCCAATTATTAAAACGCCGATGCAGTCTTTGGAGGTAGTCCAATGCAGCATCGGTGGCGGCGTGGACGTCGCGGCGATCGTCATGCCACCAATTCTGTTGCAGTCCGTAGATTTTCCCCGTGGCTGGCATGAATTGCCAGATGCCGGACGCACGCGCTCGCGAATATGCCTTCGGATTGAAGGCGCTTTCGACGATTGGCAGCAACGCGATTTCCATCGGCATGCCGCGTTTTTCCACCTCTTCGACGATATGGTAAAGATAACGGCGGCTACGTTCGACGATGCGCGCGAGATATTCCGGTTCCGAGGCAAACGCGGCTTCATGACCGGCTACGCGGGGATTGGCAAGGTGTCCGAGTTGGAATCCGCTGCGGATGCGATCCCAGAGATCGTCGACGGTTGTGGTGTCGACCGATGGCGACGATTGTTCCACCAATTCGACTGGCGCAGTTGGCTGTTCAACAAGTCCAGCCGGTGTCGGTGGTTGTTCCGCGGCTTCGACCGGCGCCAACGGTTGTTCCAAGAGATCGATCGGCGCGGGTGGTTCCGCAGCTTCGGCCGAATAGGAATGCGCCAACGCTTTTTGAATGGTGACATTGGGCGTTTCGGCGGCCGACACTTGCTTTTCGGAGGCCTGAACCATAGGCAGCCACTCGAGCTGTTTTTGAATGGGTGTGTTTTCCGCCGAACCCTGCGCGGCGCCTATGGGACGAAACTGAGCGTACGCTGGAAAAGACAGAACGCTCACGAGGCATACCGCAAATAACGGGTTGCTAATACTCATTATTGCGTGCGGGGCCGCCCTGAAATCATGCCGCATGTTAAACAAGGACCCGGGCTGGGTCAAGAAGATATTTTCTAAACGACTGAGGCACTTAGGAACGTTCAATTAGGTCCTCCGCTATCCACAATAAACTTTATTATAGGGTTTTTAGTACTAATAGCTATTGTTGCGCCCGCATAGGATGGGGAGCATGTCAGGCCGTGGTATGCCTAGCGGCTTGATATCGATTGAGTTAATGCTCTCTAAACCGTTGATAGCCGCGACTTGTGCTACGCGGTAAACTAATAAGCTAACCAATAAATTCGCGGAGCAGATGGCTCTAATCGTACACAAATACGGCGGCACTTCCGTGGGTAGCCCCGAGCGCATAAAAAACGTCGCCGCCCGCGTTGCGAAATGGCGCCGGGCGGGACATCGGTTGGTCGTGGTGGTATCGGCTATGAGCGGCGAGACCAATCGGCTCATCGCCCTTGCCAAAGAAATTCAAGCGCAACCGGATCCGCGCGAGTTGGACGTGATTGCCGCGACCGGTGAGCAGGTGACCATCGGTTTATTGAGTATGGCGCTGAACCAGCTTGGCATCAAAGCAAAAAGCTACACCGGCGGTCAAGTGCGGGTGCTGACCGACAGCGCGTTCACCAAAGCGCGGATCTTGGAAATCGACGCCAAGAAAATGCTTGCGGATTTGGATGCGGGTACGGTGATCGTGGTGGCCGGTTTTCAGGGTGTAGATGGGGAAGGCAACCTCACGACTTTGGGTCGCGGCGGTTCCGACACTTCCGCCGTCGCGTTGGCCGCCGCCCTGAAGGCCGATGAGTGTCTCATCTACACTGATGTCGATGGCGTGTATACGACCGATCCGCGTATCGTCGAAGACGCGCGTCGGCTCTCGACCTTGACGTTCGAAGAAATGCTGGAAATGGCATCGTTGGGTTCCAAGGTATTACAAATACGCGCGGTGGAGTTCGCCGGCAAGTACAAAGTGAAACTGCGCGTGTTGTCGAGTTTGACCGACCCCAATTTGCCGATCACCGAGGAAGCAAATTCCGGCACATTGATTACGTTTGAGGAAGAGGACAATATGGAGCAAGCGATCATTTCCGGCATCGCGTTCAACCGCGACGAAGCAAAGATCACGGTGCTGGGCGTGCCGGACCGGCCCGGCGTGGCATATCAAATTCTTGGCCCAGTTGGCGAGGCAAATATCGAGATCGACATGATCATCCAAAACGCCAGCGTCGCCGGTACAACGGATTTCTCATTCACCGTTCATCGCAACGACTACCAAAAAACCATGGAGGTCCTGCAACAAAAAGTAAAGGGTCACCTCAATGCCAAAGATGTGATCGGCGACAACAAAATCGCCAAAGTTTCCGTGGTTGGCATCGGCATGCGCTCGCACTCGGGACTGGCGAGTCAGATGTTCCGCGCGCTGGCGGAAGAGGGCATCAATTTGCAGATGATCTCCACCAGCGAAATCAAAATTTCCGTTGTCATCGACGAGAAATATTTGGAGTTGGCGGTCCGCGTGCTGCATAAAGCCTTTGAATTGGATCAAAAGCCGAACGCCCCGTAAGTTTGATCCAAGGGGCCAAAAAGGGTATCCTTGCGGCCTTGGAAATTCGGAGAGATGGCCGAGTGGTCGAAGGCACTCCCCTGCTAAGGGAGCATACGCTCAAAAAGTGTATCGAGGGTTCGAATCCCTCTCTCTCCGCCAAATATAATTGATTTATAAGGATTTTTAATTTGTTGATAGGAAACCCCATCGAAAATACCATCAATTGGCAAATGCTCCATCAAGCGCTTAAACCCGCCGCGCGCTCCGCCCTAGCCGACCGAAGTGGCGACGTAGTGCTTCC
>JALYOK010000413.1 GCA_030856925.1 Pseudomonadota bacterium | reverse complement strand
CTTCTACGATGTCTCCACAACGCAGCGATCGAGTCGGCGGGTTGTGGCTGACAGAACAGAAATCCCTGCATATCCGGTGATCCATTAGCCCGAAGGAAGTCCCGCTCTTCAAGTGTTTCCACGCCTTCGGCGACCACACCGAGCTTGAGGCTGCGGGCCAGCGCCATAATCGCCATCGCGATCGCCGCGTTGCCCTGATCATGGGTAATGTCGCGAACGAAGGATTGATCGATCTTCAGGTGATCGACACAGAATCGCTTGAGGTAATTGAAGGACGAGAACCCCGTGCCGAAATCGTCGATCGCTATTCGCACACCCAACCTACGCAGTTCGAGCAGCGTCGTCACGTTGCGCTCGGAATCCTGCATCAACATACTTTCCGTCAGTTCCAGTGTCAAGTAGCGCGGATCTAGATCAATACGCGTCAGTATGTCGGCTACTTTCATCGCAAGTTGCGGATCATGAAACTGAATGCTCGACAAATTGACCGTCACCGGCACAGACGGCAACCCCGCGCGTTGCCATTCGAAATTTTGTTTACACGCCGCTTCGATCACCCATTCGCCGATCGGCGCGATCAATCCCGTCTCTTCCGCCAGCGGGATAAAGTCGTTGGGAAGAATCAGCCCACGCTCGGGATGTTGCCAACGCACCAATGCTTCGTTGCCGATCACCTCGCCGGTGACGCCCTGTATCATGGGCTGGAAGTACAGTACAAACTCCCCGCGTTCCAATGCCTTGCGTAAACTGCGTTCGAGATTGAGCTTTTCCAGCGCCGTCGCATTCATGGATGGATTGTAGAAGTGATAGCGGCCGCGGCCATCGTTCTTGGCGTGATACATCGCCGCATCGGCATTCTTCAACAGGGTCTCGATCTCTTCGCCGTCGAACGGATATACGGCAATGCCGATGCTGGCGGATACAAACAATTCATGTCCACCTACCAATATGGGTGCGGAAAGGCTATCGAGGATTCGCTGGGCGACCTTTGCGGCGTCCTGGGAATGCGCGATTCGGCCTAGCAAAACCGTAAACTCATCGCCTCCTAACCGTGCAACAGTGGAGTTCGGTTGATCGATCGGATTGCGAGCAACGCTGTCTTCGCCGCGGACACATTGCGCCAAGCGCGCTCCCACCTCTTGCAACAGAAAATCACCGATGGTATGACCCAGGGTATCGTTGACCCGCTTGAAGTTATCGAGATCGAGGAACAAAATGGCGACGTAACGGTCTTCGCGGCGAGCAGCCTGCAATGCTTGACCGAGTTGTTCTTTGAATAATATGCGATTGGGCAGACTGGTAAGGCTATCGTAAAACGCCAAATGACGGATCTGTTCCTCCGTGCGCTTGCGTTCTGTGATGTCCTGGATGGTGCCGCGCATCCGCAGCGCCCGGCCGCTTCCATCGTAGTCGGTGCGGCCTTGCACGTGGATTATTTGAGTAGCGCCGTTCGGCAGGACGATCCGATAATCCTGACTATAGGGTTTCTCCGATCTAATCGCGGTCACAAAGGCGTCTTGCACCGAGTCGCGATCGTCCCGATGGATCAGATTCCAAAAACTCTTAAAACTGGAATTGACCGCATCTTCACTCATGCCGAAGGTGTGATAGATTTCCTTCGACCAGTAGACGATATTCTTTTCCAGATTCCATTCCCAACTGGATAACCCCGCCAGGCGTTGCGCGTCGGCTAGGTTCTCGCGGCTTTTCGCTAGATCCTCCATCGCATGACTCGCACGTAGCATGTAGCGCAAGCGATGGCCCAGCAGCGGCCAGTTCAACGGCTTGGTGACGAAATCCGTCGCCTCGGCATCATAGGCGCGGCTGATTGACTCGACATCATCCAAGCTAGTAATCATGAGTATCGGCGTGTGTTTGCCCTGCGGAAGGCTGCGTAACGCGCTGCAGACTTCAAATCCGTTTTGATCCGGCATCATGACGTCGAGCATGACGATGTCCGGCTTGCGTTCCTCGAATAGGCGCAGACCGTGACGGCCGCTGCCGGCCGTGATAACGAGAAATCCTTGGGCTTCTAGAATGTGTCGCGCCAGATCCCGCAGACCGACGTCATCATCGATAAGGAGAACGAGCTCTTTATGGCTAGAACTAGGCTTCATGACCGTTCATCTGTGGCAGCGCGTTTCGATAAGGGGGTTGACGAACGCCCAGGCGAGATTATCTGGAATTCGCCTCAGCCCTTCCGGCCCTTTTTATAAAAGCTGATCTCCTACTGCGTTCAGCGTTTTGCTAAGCTGGCTCCAGGACCTTCTCAACCTGAATCAGCTCCTCAATGGTGGCAAGTTTTTCGATGTCGATGATGATTAACATACGTTCGTCGACGCTGGCCAAGCCATTAATATAATCGGTCTTGATCGCGGCGCCCATTTGCGGAGCTGGTTTAATTTCGTCGGCTTCCAGCGCGACCACATCGGAAACACTGTCGACCACAACTCCGATGATACGGCCTCGGATGCCTAGGATAATAACGACGGTAAACTGATCATATTCAACCTTGTATAGGTCAAGTTTGATGCGTAGATCAATGATCGGAACGATCAGGCCGCGAAGGTTAACCACGCCCTTCATAAATGCCGGAGTATTCGGCAACGGCGTAACAGGTTCGTAGCCGCGAATTTCCTGTACTTTTAAAATATCGATGCAATACTCTTCGCTTCCTAAAGTGAAGGCGAGAAACTCTTGTTTCTCCGCTGCTTTTTGGTTCTTATGACTTACGTTATACATTCTTACTCCTAGTTCTCGCTCGCTCTGAACGAACATCAGTGAACTTGTCCGCGCACAATGGAATTCGCATCAAGTATCAATGCGACACGGCCGTTGCCTAGAATGGTCGCGCCGGCCAGGTGGTTAACTTTGCGATAGTTGGTTTCTAGGCTCTTGATCACCACCTGGTCCTGCCCCAGCAAGCTATCCACCAGCAGCGCGACTCTTTTGCTGTCGGCTTCCATCAACACGAACACTCCTTTTCCGACGTCGAGTCCACTGGCAATGTTACAGACCCGCCGCAGTTCCACTACCGGTACATACTCGCCGCGCACCTCGACCACCATCCCTTGATCCGCGACCCGTTTTATCGGCCGATCGCAGGACTGCATGCACTCGGTGATGAAGGCCAACGGCAACACGAATGTCTCGGCTCCGACTTGAACGAACATCCCCTCGACAATCGCCAAGGTTAGCGGAAGACGAATAATGAAAGTGGAGCCAACTCCCGGCGACGACACTACTTCAACCTTGCCGCCAAGCGAACCGATGTTCTCCCGAACGACATCGAGTCCGATCCCGCGACCCGACAAATCGGAGACCTTATTTGCCGTCGAAAAGCCGGACCGGAAGATCAGTTGCTGAATGCTTTGCGCATCGAGTTCCTCGGTCGCGCCGATGATCCCCAACTGGCGGGCCTTGACCATGATCTTGTCCGGATCGATGCCACGGCCATCATCGTGAACCTCGATTTCGATTTGACCGCCGCGATGCTGGGCATGTAAGCTAATGGCGCCCACCTCCGATTTACCGGCCAGAAGCCGGTTCTCGGTAGTTTCCAAGCCATGATCCAACGCGTTGCGCACCAGATGCGTGAGTGGATCGAACAGTTTCTCGATCACGCTTTTGTCAAGTTCGCTGCTCTCGCCCGATATATTGAGTTGGACTTTTTTACCGAGGGATACTGCCATATCCCTCACCATACGGTGAAATCGTCCGAACACAACGCTGACAGGCAGCATGCGTATCGCTAGCACGGCTTGTTGCAACTCGCGAGTGTTACGCTCCAAAATCGCCAAGGTCGATTGCAATGGTGCTAACCCGTTGACGTCAAGGTGGTCAACGCTTTGCTTAAGCATGGTCTGGGTGATCACCAATTCGCCGACTAGGTTCATCAGACCGTCTATCTTGTCAGCGCCGACTTGCAACGTTTGCGCACGCGCCGGGTTGGTCAAATCCCCGGATGACAAGTCGACGATGACTCGATCGGAGGCGCGCCGCCCCGGGATAGGATCGGTGCTGCGTCGCTCGCGGGATTGCGATCCCGGCTCCTCATTTTTTTTAATGAGGACCGGTATCTCATCGAGTTCCGGCGCCGCCTGAATACTAAGGTCGCAGTCCTCGGTCACCCAAGCGAATACGTCGCGCACCGCTGCGATCGTGCTAATGGATCGTAATCGCGCCGTCCAACTGAAGTAACTCTGTTCGGGGTCAATGTTCGACAAAATTGGCAACTGGCTCGTGTCGCACGTCGCCTCGAACCCGCCCAAGGTAGATAACTCTCGCAGAATTCGAAGCGGATCATTACCGGACAGAAAAAACCCGCGCTGCGGCTTAAATCGAATGAGATAAGTGGTCCAACGTTCTTCGTCAATTACGGCCTTTGTTTTTTCCCCTGGCGCAGCGGTGACGTGCGCCGTCATCAGGTCGGCGGTGAGTTGCTCGATTGACGCGCTATCAATGCCGCTACCGCTTTGCAGTTCGCCCAACAACCTGCGTTCGGCATCGACCCCACGCAACAACAAATCGGTAATCTCGCGACTGGGTTCGATGCTGCCCGTGCGCAAATTATCCAACAGTGATTCGAGGTGATGGGAAAAATCTGCTATCTGTTCGAACCCGAGACTGCCGCTGCCTCCTTTAATGGAATGAACGACGCGGAAAATTGCTTGCAACAACTCCGGGTCTTTATTCCCTCGCTCGAGCTCGAGCAAGTCGGTTTCCATGGCGTCGAGTCCGGCCAGACTCTCGGTTAAAAAGGTCGCGTTAAATCGCGTCAGATCGATCGCCATTTCCCGTTAAACCCTGCCTCAGCCCAACACTTTGCCGAGCACCGACAGCAACACTTCAGGGTTGAATGGCTTAACGATCCATCCAGTTGCGCCGGCGGCGCGGCCGCGCTGCTTGATCTCCTGCTCCGATTCCGTGGTCAACACTAGGACGGGGGTGAATTTATATTCCGGCAGGGCCCGAATTTCTTTCACCAAATCGATTCCGTTCATCCCCGGCATGTTGACATCGGAGATGACCAAGTCGAATTTATTCAACTGTACCTGTTCCATTGCTTCGGCCGCATCACGCGCTTCCACAACCTCATGACCGGCGTCGCTCAAAGTAAATTGCACCATCTGCCGCATGGTGTTTGAGTCATCAACAATTAGGATAAAAGCCATGAGTTACGCCCTAGAAGAGTTCTACAGAATTACCTTCGCCGTCGCCGGAAATCGGCTTAGGCTTCGATCCAAGATAAGTTCTTCTTCTTGGCCCTTCTGCCTCGTCCGCAGTTTCAGAACTGTCATCACGGCCCACCGGCGCACCGTCGCCGCCCTGATCCTTCGCGGTGGGAAGCGGCAACACGCCCATTTTCAGTTGCTTACTGAGCACACGGGTTTCGTCGGATATACTGCTGAGGGATTTGATGATCTCGCTTAGTAACGGACCACGGAGGCGCTCCAGTTTTTGCTGAGTAATGTCCTGAAACTGCATCGCGACGATCAGATGGTTGACATCCCTGCGTATCTCCTGCGCCGTGGTGTTGATGTGCTTCAGGACATCCGTCACCCGCTGATTTTTCAACACCATACCGCCGCTAAGGTGCACGGCATCTGAACGAACTTGTTCAGCGTCGGCGTGATTTTCTTCCGCGAGTTTACGTAGCCGATCGCGCAATTGGGTGACCTTATTTTCGTCATTTTCGTCAGTTTCCGCCTGCGCAGTTTTGTCCAACACTTGCAGACAATCTTTTGCGAAATCGCGGAGCCGATCGATGGTCAAGTTCAACAGCACTTCGTAGGCGCGGATGTATTCGGGCAGGGACATTTCACCTTGGTCGCCGTCACCGCTGCCGACGTCACCCGGACCGCGCGTGGTCTGCAACAGACCCATGGCATATTCGATCTGCTGAGTGGAGCGGCTGGTGATGCTGCGAAAACTCTTACTGATACTGAGC
>JALYOK010000411.1 GCA_030856925.1 Pseudomonadota bacterium | reverse complement strand
ACGGTACCTTGCTCGAGATCTTGGCGCCCGAGGAAAGCGTCGTCAAAGTGGGTGATGCCGTATGCCATATCGACATGGAACCAAACGCCTGACGGCGATGGAAGTCGAACAAAAGAACGGCTGTCGGTGGCCCGTTCTCTCGTTCTGGCGGAGGCGGTGAGATTCGAACTCACGGAAGAGTTGCCCCTTCGCTGGTTTTCAAGACCAGTCCATTAAACCGCTCTGGCACACCTCCAAATTTTATTGGTTGTAGAGACTTTCCACCTTACAGGTTTCCCGACCGCAAATTCTAACATGGGAGCGCTATTCAATCGCCTGGCTGAACCTGGCATCTTCCTGTTCTTGCAACATGCGCCATTGCACTTTGCCGGTCGCCGATTTCGGTAGCGGTGTGTCGCGAAACTCTACGATGCGCGGATACTTGTACGCCGCCATGTTGGCTTTGCACCAGTCGATGATCTCCTGCTCACCGACCTTTCCTCGGCTCGCTTCCTTCAGCGTGACTACCGCTTTGACGGTCTCGCCGCGATAGGGGTCTTGCGTGCCGATGATGCAGGCTTCTTGGATGTGCGGGTTTTGATACATCATCGTTTCGACTTCCGCCGGCCAAACCTTGAATCCCGAGGCGTTGATCATGCGCTTCAAACGATCGACGATGAAAAAGTAACCTTCCTCGTCGATCCTACCCAAATCGCCGGTGCGGAAAAAGCGCTTGCCTTCGAATTCGATGAACGCTTCGCCGGTAGCCTTCGGATTTTTCCAGTAGCCTTGGAAAATTTGCGGGCCGTGGGAGATGATTTCACCGACCTCGTTGACGGGCAGTTCCTGTAACGTCTCAGGGTTGATGACCCGCGCGTCGGTATCGAAAATCGGAATGCCGAGGCATTGCTTCTTCGTCCGGTCGGCGGGATTGATGTGGGTCGGCGCGATGGTCTCCGATAATCCGTAGCCCTCGATATAGTTAAGCTTGCACAGGTCCTGCAATTTCTGCGCGATCGCTTCCGGCATGGCGGCGCCCCCGCCCCCCACGCGAGTGACGCTGGAAAGGTCGTATTCCGTGATGTTGGGGTTCATCAGGAAATCGATCACCATGGTCGGAATATTGGTCCAGCCGGTGACCTTATAGCGCTGCACCATCATCGCTGCCACTTCGCGATCCCAGCGCGGCAACAGCACGATAGTCTGTCCATAGTAAATCGGCCCGTTCATACTGCCCTGCATACCCGTCACATGGAAGAACGGCAACACGGCGAGGATCACTTCGTCGGCGCCGCCTGCGCGCAGCCATGCGCCACCGGCGACTGCGGTCATCATCACGGCACGGTGGATGTGTATGCAGCCCTTGGGTTTGCCGGTGGTGCCCGAAGTGTACGGCATCACGCACAAATCCTGCGGCCCTGCCACAGAAATAGATGGCTGAAGAGCCGCATCCAGAGCGGTTCTCCAGGCAGTCACGCCGGCTTGATCGAGTTCGATACGCGGCGCTTGTATGAAATCCGCCACCTTCAGATCCGTCGGCGCGGTGAGGTAATCGGAATACGTCGCGACGATGACATTGTTCAACAACGCAACGCCGACATGGGGCTGAATCTGCGGAAAGATTTCTTGCCCGACGATGGCGGTAGCCGCGTCGGCGTCTTCGATATAGTGGGCAAGTTCCGCCGTTAGATTCATCGGATTCACCGGGACGACCATGGCGTCGGCGCGCAGGATTGCATAAAAGGCGACGATGAACTGCGGACTATTCTGCATATACAACAGCACGCGGTCGCCACGCTTCACGCCACAACGCTGCTGTAAAAATCCTGCGAGCTTGAGTACCTGCGCGTTTAGTTCGGCGTAGGTCGTCTTCGAGTCATAGAAAACTATAGCGTCCTTGTTGGGGAAGCGCGCCGCCGATACTTCGAGGTTGTAATAAATGCTCGTTTCGGGAATCGTCAGATGATGGGGCAAGCCCAGCGGCCAGTGAGGCGAGCGTTTGAAGGGCATGATTTTTTTCCTTAATCTGTCATTCCCGTGCAAACGGGAATCCAGTGTCGTTCGAAAGTCAAATTCGGTCCCCGTTTTCACGGCGACGAACACACCTCCTATTCATGCCGCCGCGTCAACCACTCCGCGATCAGCGCCGGTTTCTCCGAACCCTTGATCTCGACCACAACATTCCAAACCATCTGTACGCCGTCCCTCAAATCCTCGACCGACGCCAGTGTGAATCGCGCGCGAATCTCGGAATTCACCTTGACCGGGGACACAAATCGCAAGCGATTCATGCCGTAGTTGATCCCCATCTTCACGCTCTTGATTTCAATCGCCTCGTAAATAAAGCGGCTCAGCAGCGTCATGGTGAGAAAACCATGGGCGATGGTCGAGCCGAACGGCGACTTGGCGGCCCGTTCCGGATCGACGTGGATCCACTGATAGTCGTCCGATGCTTTGGCAAAATCGTCGATGCGTTGTTGCGTGACCGTCAACCAGGTAGTCACCGCCACTTCTTTGCCGACCCAGTCGTGCAGCTCATTGCAATTCTCGAATTCCTTGATCGCCATGCGGGATTTCCTCCAGGTTTTGGTAGTATATTGTGCATAAATTATAACGCCATATGCGTGGAGAAAAAGATGAAGTCCACAATGATGCACTACCCCCTGACCCTCAATCACATCTTGGAACGCGCCGGAAAACTGTTCGGCGCGACCGAGATCGTTTCGCGCCTCGCCGATCGCTCTATGCATCGTTACACCTACGCGGATTTTTATCGCCGTTCGAAGCAATTGGGCGAGGCCCTGCAGCAAGCGGGGCTTAAGCGCGGCGATCGGGTCGGCACCTTGATGTGGAACAGCTATGCCCATATGGAATGCTACTTCGGCATCCCCGCCGCAGGCGGCGTATTGCATACGCTGAACCTGCGCCTCTTCCCCGAAGACATCGCCTTCATCGCCAACCACGCCGAAGATCGTTTCATCATCGTCGACGACGTGTTGCTGCCTCTGTTCGAGAAATTCAAAGACAAAATCAAAGTAGAACGCGTGTTTGTGTTTTCTCAATCAGGTAAGCCCACGCCCGCGGGCTATGAGGACTACGAGGCATTGCTCGGCTCTGCGCAAGGCCAATTTCAATATCCTGATCTCGACGAAAACGAACCCTGCGGCATGTGCTACACCTCCGGCACCACTGGCCAGCCGAAGGGCGTGGTGTATTCCCACCGATCAACGGTATTGCACGCCTTTATGGCGGCAATGCCCGACACCACCAGTTATTCCGGGGCGGATACCGTGTTGCCCGTTGTGCCCATGTTCCACGCCAACGCCTGGGCAATTCCGTATGTATGTGCGATGGTGGGCGCGAAACTGGTCTTCCCCGGTCCGTTTCTCGATGGCGAAAGTTTGCTCGAACTCTACCAGACAGAAAAAGTCACCGTGTCGGCCGGTGTGCCGACCATCTGGCTTTCACTGCTGCAAACTCTTCAGCAAAACCCCGGCCGCTGGCAATTACAGCCCGGCTTGCGCATGACCATCGGCGGCTCGGCGGTGCCCGCGTCCCTGATCAAAGCCTACGCGGAGCTTGACATGCATATCATTCAAGGCTGGGGAATGACGGAAACGTCGCCCATCGCAACGGTTTCCAAGCTCGACCAGAACACAAGAAAATTCCCACCCGACGAACGCGCCGCCGCGGTCGCGCGCCAAGGCATCGTCGTTCCATTCGTCGACATCCGTATCATGAACGATGAAGGCGAGGCGGCATGGGACGGCAAATCGGTAGGCGAAGTGCAAGTGCGTGGTCCATGGGTCACCGGCAGTTATCATAATCTAGCGAAATCGGAAGAAAGCTTCACCGCCGACGGTTGGCTCAAAACCGGCGACGTCGGCATGATCGGCTCGGACGGCTATTTGCGCCTCACCGACCGCGCCAAAGACTTGATCAAATCCGGCGGCGAATGGATCAGCTCCGTTGATTTGGAAAACTCTATCATGGGCCATCCGGCCGTCGCGGAAGCGGCGGTGATCGCCGTGCCCCATCCGAAATGGGCCGAGCGGCCGTTAGCAGTGGTAGTGCTCAAACCCGGACAAAAAGCCGGCGCCGATGAAATACGCGAGTTTCTGCTCGGCAAATACGCCAAATGGCAAATTCCGGATGGAATCATCTTTGTCGACGCGATTCCGCGCACCTCGACCGGGAAGTTTTTGAAGACGAAGCTGCGGGAGGATTATAAGGATTGGAAGTGGGCGAGTTAAGCGTACGAACGGTGCATAAATGCACCCTACCGTAGGGTGCATTTATGCACCGAATCATGACGATCCATTTGCACCGCAATGCCTAATTATCGACGCGCCGATTCACCTGGTGCGACATATTTTTTTACGGTGAATACCCATTCTCGCCAACCGTGGTTGGTAAATGAAGATGTGCGTCAAGCGTTGCGTGAAGCAATCGAATTGACTCGCGCACGTTACAACTTCGAGATCGATGCCTGGGTGTTGTTGCCGGATCACCTTCATTGCATCTGGACGTTGCCTCCCGATGATGCGGATTTCTCGATCCGTTGGGCGCTGATAAAGCAGCATGTCAGCAACGCTTGCGCGCTTCGGTATGTGGATCCTAAGAAATTCAATGCGTCACAACGCAAACGTGGAGAATCCGGTTTTTGCCAACGCCGGTTTTGGGAGCACTTAATCCGCGACGAGATCGACTACGAACGTCATGTCGATTACATCCATTGGAATCCCGTTAAGCATGGTTATATCGATCGCTGCATCGATTGGCCGTACTCGACCTTTCATCGCTTTGCGGCACGAGGTGTGTACCCGATAGACTGGGCTATTTCTGAATCGGCATTTGACGATGGGACCTTTCCTGAATGAACGGTGCATGAACGCACCCTACATTTTTTCATACGCCGTCCGCTCGGCGGTGATATCGCTGCGATAGGTTTCCGGCCCGCAATAAACGGCGATCGCGGTAATCATCGAAAGCACGATGATATACACCGCAACAAACCACGGGGCGCCATCGGCCTGAAGTAACAACCAAGTCGCGATAAAGGGCGCCGGACCGCCGGCGAGGATCGATCCCAATTCCCTTGCGAAGGCGAAGCCGCTGTAG
>JALYOK010000403.1 GCA_030856925.1 Pseudomonadota bacterium | reverse complement strand
GTACGAGGTATGTTTTTGGATTTTCTTGAAGGTCTGCGGCTGCCATCCATCCGGCAGCGGGCCGCCGGGTGCGGATTTGGAGAAGGGACCGATTTCCAGGACGGCCTCAGCGCTGATGCAATGGAATGGGAGAAGCCATAGTACGATGCCACAGCAGAGCAATTGGATTCCCGCCTTCGTGGGAATGACAACTACAACAGCAGGTTTACCACCCAATGGTTCGATGTCTCGGTCCTACGTAAAAACGAACGGCAGTTGACTGCAAACTTGATGATAACGCTGATGCAGATCCTGGCTGGTCTTGGCGCCTAAATTGAACACCGCATAACGGTAACTGCCCAGCCACTTGTATTCGCGCGCCAGGCTATTGCCTTTTTTCAGATAAACCATGATGCGTGCATCGGGATACTGCTCACGTATCCGCTTGACATGCGCCGCGTCGGGCGCGCTCATGAGTTTGCTGCCGGGAAAGGCGCGCAGCACAAAGCTCGCGGCGTGGTTGCATGCGCCCTGGCGGAAGCAGTATTTCGGCGTCCTGCCAAGAGTGAGGTCGACCAAAATATCGTAGGGATTAAAGCCATCGACTTTCTCGTATAAGTCCGCGAACTGGTAGGCCATGCGCGGATTCATTTCGATCATTTTGAGATCGCCGTTGACTGGGTTATAGAAAAATTCGACATTGAACAGGCTCTGGTTCAATCCGAACGCCTTGACGATGCGCGCGACGATATCGCCCATTTTCTCTTGCACCGGTTCGGGCAGGGACGACGGATATTCGAAGCGCTGAAACGCATTGGTGCCCGGATACATGATGGAATCCACCACGCCCATGATTTTCACCACGCCATCGTGGACATATCCATCGACCGTGACTTGCATGCCGTCCAACACTTCTTCGCCCAAAATATGATGCGCGTCCAGGGGAAACTGCGTGTATTTCTGCGCTAAATCTTCGGCAGGCTGGATGAGTTTTTTCAGAATCCACGATTCCAGCGGCTTGAAGGTGAGGTGCCGCTTGAGTTCGGCAAAGTTATCGACCCGCTTGGCGAGGATCGAATAGGTCGCCTTCACCGGTTTTACAAAAAGGGGAAATTCTTGCTTAACCTCCTCCTCGCGCTGCACATAGGGCGAAAACACCGTGTAAGCGGGCGTAGCCTCCGGCGCCACCTCGCGGGACCGCTCACGGGCGTAGAATTTATGCTGCGCCGTGAGTATGGCGGCGGGTGGGACGCCGGGCAATCCCAGGCGTTCGGCGATCACGGCGGCGATCACCGCGCCGAATTGCTCTTCGTTGCTAAGCACGCCGACGAGACCGGCATTGCGATATTTTGCGACTATGCGCTCGATGAAGCGTCCGGCAGAAAACGTCATTAGCCGGGCGTTCTCGGGGAATTTGTGGAGATCGAAGCCTTCGTAGATGAAGCGAAGTTTGCCGCGATAACGATGGGCGTCAAACTCCCAATGGTCCCATTCGTTGGGGAAGAGAATCAGAATTGTTTTTTGGGTCATTCTGTTGTCGTGGACGCTATCCATGGCGATAGAAATCACAGCAAGCGCACCCCAGTCGGGGGAGCCCGGCGCAGGAACCGCAACGCAGATAGCGCAGTAGACTAACGTTGTTATGGGTAGACCGAAGCTCGATCAGGCAATACCTTCCGTTAAAATCTTCAATTGAGGTTCAGAAGCCAGCCGCACCAGATCCTCCGGCCTATCCACGTCCCAAATGAGAGGCAGCGCGCACCATCGATAGCCGCTAGCCCTTAGTCTATCGAGAGTTGCATTCATTACCAAGGGCGTGCCCCAGGGAATATTGCAAAACATGTCCGGTAGGGCGCGGGCGGCGCCGACCAGCCCGTAACCACCGTCTTCCGCCGGCCCCAGAACAATGTCGTGGCCCGCCCCTAAAACGCCGTCAGCCTGTCGCAAATATGCCGCCGTTATCGTTGGACAATCGCTGCCTATGAGTATTGCGCGCTCGGCGCGAGTCAGACCCTCGTCGAGCGCCGAGCGCATCTTGGCGCCTAGATTGCCTGTCACTTGCGCTTTGAGTTCAAGTTTGAAATGAGCGCGGCAATGGTCGAAAAACGGGTCAACGCCATCCGGCGCGCACCACAGTTCAATCGGGCCCAGCGCCGCTCTGGACGCGGTCTCCAGCGTATGCCAAAGCAAGCGCCGCTGCAATTCCGCGGCTTGGCCAAAAGATAACGGCGGGCATAAGCGCGTTTTGACAACGCCGGCAACGGGCGCTTTGGCCAACACCAACAGCGCGCACGCAGCGCGCTCAGACATTGGCGCGATTCGGATAATAAATTTGCGCGAGCGTTGCCGGATCGACGCCCCGCCAATAGGCGTAGCGCAAGCGCCACATCAGCCAAATGGTGCGCCATGGACCCTGCTGCTCCCAGCGGCGGCTCGACGTTTTCATCGTTGCATGAAGACAAATAGGCGGCTCGATCCGCTTCAGCCGAACGCTTAGCGCGATGTCTTCCATTAACGGGATGGCGGGAAACCCGCCGATGGACTCGAATAGTTTGCGTTCGACGAATATTCCCTGATCGCCGGTTGAAATACCTGTCAAACGAGAGCGCGTGTTCATGAACCATTCGACCAGGCGGAATAACCATCGATCGCCCGTGAGTTCAACATTAAAGCGGCCCCAGCGTCGCCCGCTGGCATTGATGGCCCCGGCAATGGCGGCAATGCCATGCGCAGGAAGAAGGGAATCAGCATGCAGAAAGAGAATTACATCGCCGCTCGCCACCGCAGCGCCGGCGTTCATTTGCCGCGCCCGTCCGGGTGGGCTTGTCACGATTTGATCGGCGAGCGGCGCGGCAAAATGGACGGTAGCGTCGCTACTGCCGCCATCGGCCACAATCACTTCGTGGCCCGCGCTTCGCCACCGTTGCAGCGATTCGAGAAAGCGAACTATCCCATCGGCTTCGTTGAGAACGGGAGTGACGATGGTGAGGCGCATAAGTTACTTCGCCGGCGGTGTTCCGTTCAAGTCCCAATTGTAATCCAGGAACTTGATCGTATAGCCGTCAGCCGCTAGCTGTTGGGCGAGCTCAGGGTCACTCACGTACTTGGCGATGAACTTTTGCAGCGAGCCGGCGTTTTTCTCGAAGTCCTCAGTGAACCATTTGAAGACTTGCGACAGATAGGCAATCTTTTCTTTGTTGTCGAAGCGGTTACGGCTTGGGTCGTTGATGAAGCCGCGGGTATTTCCGTCGAGTTGCTGTTCCAGCTTGGCGACGGTGAAGGCGTCGTTGCCCATTTTCGGACAGGACTGCGAAGCGCACACGATGGAGAAATGAATGCGCGGTTCGTCTAGCTTGCGCAAAATTTCATGTTCGATATCGTGCAAATTGATCTCCCCACCGGAGAGAGGATACTTCGCAGACTTAAAAAACAGGTGACGCGTAATGGGGTTCGAAGGCGATTTGCCATCGAGTATGCCCTTCATAGCGAGCGCATTGTAGGCGTTCATGTAGAACACTAATTTGTCGTTCTTCGCGCTGGGCGCGGGCGCGGTGGCTAGTTGCCCCAGATAACTCGCGTACGACTTATCGGCGGCGACAGCCGGATAATTCACCTGGCCATCCGCGACATGGGATTTCAATGTGTGATCGAATAGGCCGTGGTCCACCTCGGCAAATGCTGACGCGGCGAGGAGAATCGCTGCGGCCGAGAAAATCTTACGCTTTGAAATGTTCAACATTAGTCCTTCGACATCGATTTCACCACTATAACGTCGCTGGGAGCACCGGAGCATACGTGGCCCTGGTGAGATTGGCTTGCATTACGCCCTAGCCTTGTGTTTCTTGTACAAAACCGGAATAAGCGCGAATACGCCTAACAATACAAAGGCGCCGATGATGGGTGGCGTCAACAAATCTTTGGTGGAGGAAATACGTCCCAACGACTGGCCGAGATTAGCGAACACGAAGGAGCCGGGCAAGATACCGATCGCGGTCGCAATTACGTACGTTTTGAAAGAGACATTGGTGAACGCGGGCGCGAGATTCACCAGCCAGAACGGAAACAGAGGCACGAGCCGCAGGAACAGCAAATAATTGAATGCATCTTTGGTGAATCCTTCGTTGATTTTTTGCGCCAGCCCACCCATTCGGTTGCGCGCCAGGTCGGCAAACAGATAGCGGGCGGCGAGGAACACCAAAGTCGCGCCCAAGGTCCCCGCCAGGACGATTACTACCGTACCGGCCCAGCGCCCGAATACCAAGCCGACGGCGAGAGACAAGATCAGCCCACCGGGCAGACTGAGCGCGGTTGAGAGGGTGTAGATAAGGAAACCGATCACGATAGCTGACACATAGTGCTGGTCGGCGTATTGAATCAGCGCGTCGCGGTTCTCCTTCAGTGCTTCAAGATTGAGATATTTTTGCCCGCCAAGCGCGAAAAAGATGACGATGCCGCCGATGAACAGCGCGAGGATCAAGAGCTTGATCAATGTAGCGGAATTTTTCATCAACTTGTATTGATCAGATTATTGTGGACTGCGTAACTGAATGACATAAATGTGTCGTCCCGAGTACCTACCCGGAGAGGCGCACTGGTACCGGATGGGGGGCTGGCCTACCGGGTGGCCTAGGGCCAGGGCCGCGTCGGGCCATTGCCTCGCCAGCCTATGCACCACGCAAACCCGCTACTCGCATAATCCATTTCTTTGCCGTCGGCGTCAGCGACTCCTTGCGGCGTTGATCCGCGACGCGACGATTGATCTGCGCCAAGGTCGGATAAACGTGAATGATGCCGGACAGATCGTTGGTGGTCATGCGCTTGGCGATCGCCAGCACGTATTCGTGGATCAGTTCGCCGCCATGCGGGCCGGCGATGGCGGCGCCGAGGATCACACCTTTCGGATCGGTAATGATCTTGGCGAAACCTTCCGTCTCGCCATCGGCGCGGGCGCGATCCATGTCCGCGAAGGGAAATTTGTAAACGCGATGGGCAATATTCTGCTGCTTCGCTTCAGCTTCGGACACGCCGACCCGCGCCAGCTCAGGGTCGGTGAACGTGCACCATGGAATCACCCGGGTTTCCGCTTTGGCGAATTTGATCGGCAAAGGATTCAAGATATTTCGCAGCACCACACCGGCGTGATGTTCCGCCATGTGCGTGAACTGGAACGAGCCGGCGACGTCGCCGCAGACGTAGATGTTCTTGTTGGTCGTGCGCAGCGTAGGACCCGCCACGATTTGACCCTGGTTGACCTGCACATCGGCCGCTTCCAATGCCATGCCTTCAATATTTCCCTTACGTCCCGCGGCGACCAGCAAATGCGATGCATCGAGCTTGAATTCATGTCCGTCTTTGTTCTTGACCCAAAGCGAAATTGTGCCGGCTGTGCCTTCCGCTTTAGTTGGTGTGACGCCCAGATGAAACGTTATGCCATCGGATTCCATTTGATTACGAATGACGACGGCGAGGTCGGCATCTTCCCGCGGCAACAAGGCTGGACTCACATCCACCACCGTGACTTTGCTGCCGAGCCGCACGAAGGCTTGCGCCATTTCGCAGCCGATGGGCCCGGCGCCGATCACGATCAGACTCGGCACGGGCTCAGTCAACTTGAATACGGTTTCATTGGTGAGGTACGGGACCTCACTCAATCCGGGGATCGGCGGCACGCCGGGGCGGGAGCCGGTCGCGACGACGAAATTGCGTGCCGTGAGTTTGCGATTGTTAACCGTGAATGTGCCGGGATCGACAAATTGGCCGGCGCCGAACGTCACGTCCACGCCCAGGCTGCGAAATCGCTCGGGGCTGTCGTTCGGTTCGATCGAAGCGATCACCGCGGCGACCCGCTGCATGACTTTGGCAATATCGATCTGTGGAATGACGGCAGCGATAGCGTAATGATCAGCGTGGCGCATCTGATGGGCCACTTTCGCCGAGCGCAGCAAGGTCTTGCTCGGCACGCAGCCGTAGTGTAGACAATCGCCGCCCATGCCGCCTTCGTGCTTTTCCACCAGCGCCACTTTCGCGCCGAGGGTCGAGCCGCCCGCCGCAACAACCAAGCCCGCTGCGCCGCCGCCGATGACGCAGATATCGAATTCCGGTGCTGCCATGGTCTACTCCCGTAACCTTCTGTAGTCGCTATGGCTGCGGAAGGCTTACACCGTTACTATTTGGAACCTCTGATTAAGTCCCTCGCGTTCGCGCTGGACTTAATCAGAAGTTTCTTAGGATTTGCTGCGAAGATATTTGCTCTGGGGAAAGTTTTTTTGCAGGACTTTGTTCGCATCGGTCGCGAGCTGCTCGAGTCCCATCGCCTGGTAGGATTTCACCATGATGCTAAGCGCTTCTTCCAGCGCCGGCGCTTGCGGATAAGTATTTAGCGCCTCTTGGGCGCGATTGGTGGCGGCGAGATAGGCGCCCCGGCGATAGTAATAATCAGCCACTCTAACCTCGTGGGTGGCGAGGGCGTTGACCAGATAGTTCATGCGTTTGGTCGCGTCCGGCGCGTAGCGGCTTTCGGGATACCGGGTAACGAGTTCGCGGAAGGTATCGAACGATTCGCGAGCGGCCTTGGGGTCGCGCTCGGCGAGATCGTCGGTGGAAAAGAAACCGAACATACCGAGATCGTCGCGGAAGTTACACAGACCTTTCAGATAATAGGCGTAGTCGACGTTGGGGTGATTCGGATGCAGCTTGATAAAGCGATCCGCCGCTGCGAGTGCTTGCGGAATTTCGTCTTCCTTATAATAAGCGTAGGCTTCGTCGAGTTGAGCTTGCTGGGCGTAACGGCCGTAGGGATAGCGCGCCTGCAGCGTCTCCAGCAGCTTGATGCCTTTCTCATTGTTGCCGCTGTTGATTTCGTCCTTCGCTTCTTTATAAATGCGTTGCGGCGACCAATCTTTGGTGGCGTCGGGCTTTTCTTTGGTCAATCCACAACCCGCCAATAGCGCGGCGTTCAGCAACAAGACGAGAGAAGTTATACTCACGCGCATGGCAATATCCATCAAAATTAGTGGCGAAGAAAGTGTGGCGAATTATACCTCATCGCCCTCTGAAAACGGCGTCTTACATTTCGTGATTCCAGAGCAATGCGCAGGGATGCGCCTTGACCAGGTACTGGCATTATTGGTCCCACAACACTCGCGCAGCCGGCTGCAAAGCTGGATCAAGGACGGGTTCGTCACTGTCAATCGTGCCGCCGCGAGTTCGAAGCTTAAGGTATTCGGCGGCGAGCAAGTGACGGTGCGTCCGCAAGCGAGTGCGGAACAACTGGCGTTCCGTGCGGAAGATATCGATCTTAATATCTTGTTCGAAGATGACGCGTTACTGGTGATCAACAAGCCGGCCGGCCTAGTGGTGCATCCCGGCAGCGGCAATTGGGAAGGTACGATGCTCAACGCGCTGCTGCATCACGCACCAGCGCTAAAGAATTTACCCCGAGCCGGCATTGTGCATCGGCTCGATAAAAATACCAGCGGCTTGCTGGTGGTGGCAAAAACAATGGAAGCTCAGACGAATTTAGTGCGCCAACTTCAGGGCCGCAGCGTCAAGCGGGAGTATCTCGCCATCGTCGACGGTGTAGTTGCGGCAGAAGGCCGCGTCGATGCGCCGATCGGGCGCGACCCGCGCGAGCGGACCAGGATGGCG
The DNA here is from genome assembly GCA_030856925.1 of Pseudomonadota bacterium. Classification (GTDB taxonomy): domain Bacteria; phylum Pseudomonadota; class Gammaproteobacteria; order Burkholderiales; family JALYOK01; genus JALYOK01. Next base: position 5,161 of record JALYOK010000403.1, on the reverse strand, counting down.
ATAGCGCCGAATGGTAAACCCTCCGTCACCCACTATCGTCCGGTGGAATGTTTTGCACAACACACATTGTTGATGTGTCGCTTGGAGACAGGCCGCACGCATCAGATTCGCGTGCATCTTCGTTCGATCGATCACGCCTTGCTGGGCGATCCCGTGTATCGCGGCAAGCCGCGCGGCTTGCCTCCCGATCTCGCCAACGAAATAAAGGCCTTCGGCCGTCAGGCCTTGCATGCAACGCGCTTAGGCCTAGTGCATCCGGTTTCTGGCCAGGCGATGGAATGGCATGCGCCCTTGCCGGTCGATATGGCCAAGCTGGTCGATATGCTGCGGCGGGAGGCGACTTGAGCTGCGATTGGATCGTGCCCGATTGGCCCGCGCCCGTGAACGTCAAGGCGCTCATCACCACGCGCCAAGGCGGTGTCAGCCTAGCACCGTACGCCGGGCTGAATCTGGGCGACCATGTCGGCGATCTGCCCGCGCATGTTGCGGCGAATCGAAGGCTGTTGCGATCACATGCACCGGTTACGCCCCGATGGCTGAAACAAGTTCATGGGATCCAAGTTGTTAATGCGGATAAAGTCGCCGACGGTATCGAGGCCGATGCGGCGTATACGCGAGCCACGGATATAGCCTGCACTGTGCTTACCGCCGATTGCTTGCCGCTGTTGATATGTGACCGCGCGGGGACACAAGTTGCAGCCGCACACGCCGGGTGGCGTGGACTGCATCAGGGTGTGATCGAACGAACGATAGCTGTGATGGGCGGGGCGCCCTCGGCGTTGCTGGTTTACCTCGGCCCCGCCATCGGCCCAAAACATTACGAAGTAGGCGACGACGTTCGCGATGCCTTCGTCGCGCTAGATGGCGAGGCCCAAGCTGCGTTCAAGGCAAAGGAAAACGGAAAGTGGTTGGCGAATCTCTATGAATTGGCGCGGTTACGCTTGCTCAAGCTAGGGATCCGAGACGTTTTCGGTGGAGATTACTGCACGGCGGAAGACCCGGCGCGATTTTATTCTTATCGGCGCGACGGCCAGACCGGTCGTATGGCATCGCTGATTTGGCTAGGAGTAGCCCGACAGCGATAGTCAAATCCGCTTGCAACGGGTGCCGGCTAGCGATGTCTTTAGCCTGTCATTTCCGCGAACGCGGAAATGACAAATAGTGTTCGGCAGTTTGCTTGGACATCATCGGTTGAGTTCAACTAATCCATCGGCGGCAAACGCCGTCTGCATTTCGTCCAGGTTTTTTCCCAATACCATCACAGGATTGAGATCGATCGAAGCGAGGCGATCCTTGGTGGCCGTCAATATTTCTCCGATGCGAACGGCCATGTCCGCGAAGTCGTGCATGTCCAATGGCGGTTCGCCCCGAGTGCCGTGCAGGATGGGCGCGATGCGTAAGCCGTCGAGCGCGCGGAGCACATCCTCGAAGTTGAACGGGGGCAGCAGCAATGCAAAATCTCGCAACGCTTCGACATATTTTCCGCCATCGCCGACCATCACCACCGGCCCGAACTGCGGATCGATGCGGCCGCCGATCATGAGTTCGCGTTGAGGCTTGATCATTTTTGCGACGATCACGCCTTCGTTTGCGGCGTTGAGTTCAGCCAATCTGCTTTCGATCACGGAGAAGCACACCGCGGCGCTTGTCTCCTCGGTGATGTTCAAGAACACGAGGCCATGCTCCGATTTATGCGGCACATCGTGCGAAGAAGCTTTAATGGCGACAGGCGTGCCAAGCGTGGCAAATGCGCTGCGAATCTCCGCTGCATTTTTGCAAACGCGAAACGGGACCGTGGTGATTCCATTCTCGGCAAGCCATGACAGACTTGCCCCTTCACTGAGGTATCGCTGCGAGTCAATCGGGACGGGCGTCACCGGCAGTACTGCTTGAAAAGGCAAGCTGGGTGCGCTTCTCCGGCCGCTGTGGTTTGCGAGATGGGCTAACGATTCCATGGCGACTTGTTCGTCAGCGAAGCTCGGCACGCCTTGTTTCTTGAACTCGCTTACGACTTCGGCGAGTGGCGACGCGAACACCAAGGGCTTCCCCGTCTGCTCGATGAACAACGCCGCCGCGCGCGCGTAACTCGGCACGTCGTAACCCTGTCCGGCGACGGGGATCGCGGCCATGACCATGTCGACTTCGTTATCCGCGCCGATCACGCTCAGGGCTTTGCCGAACAAACTGCTGTCGGTGAGTAGCGACGCGGTAAGATCGATTGGGTTTGCCGCCGTGGAAAATCCCGGTAACATTGCCTTCAATTGATCCCGAGTGGAAGTTTGCAATTGCGCGAGGGGCAAATTCAAATCGTCTGCCGCATCGGCCGCCATGACGCAGCTCGCGCCGCTGTTGCTCAGCATCACCAAGCGCCGGCCACGCGGACGCCGGCCCGACAAAAACAACTCGGCGCTATCCACGAGATCGCCGACATTGCGGGCGCGCAGGATGCAGTGCTTTGCCATGAACGAGTCGACTATGCGGTCCTCCGTGGCCATCGCGCCGGTATGGGAGCTTGCCATCTTCGCCCCGCTTTGCGTGCGTCCCGCTTTCAGCGCGAGGATGGGAATGTCACGTTCGCGGGCTTGCTCTGCGGCGAGGGCGAGCACATCGGGCCGATTAAAATTTTCTAGATACAGCAGCAGCAATTTCACGCCTTCGTCGGCGATCACCGCATTGGCCAACTCGGCGACGCAGATGTCCGCTTCGTTACCGGTAGCATGCACGTGGCGCACGCCGATGCCGCGCTCGCGCAGCAATGCATAGGGCACGACGGACAACGCGCCCGATTGGCTGACGATGGCGACGGGACCGTCGGCGGGCGGGCGCTCAAGGAACAAAGTCGAGAAACTCGTCACCGCGCCGCAAGCAAAATTCGCGAGGCCCTGGGAATTGGGGCCGATCATGCGCATGCCTGTGCTGTGGGCAATGCGCACCATTTCGTCTTGCATCGCGCGCCCGGCCGCGCCGGTCTCGCCGAAACCCGAGGCGGAAACGATGAGGCTCTTCGCGCCGATCTTTGCCGCGTCGCGAACAGCTTGCAGCGCCGCTTCACCGCCGACGGCCAGGAGCACGCAATCCGGCGATTCAGGCAGTGCTGCAAGACTCGGATACGATTTGAGTCCCTGCACCTGGCTGCGCGTGGGGTTCACCGGATACAACTTCCCGCTAAACCCAAACCGCTGCATGAAATGGATCGGCCGGCCGCCGATTTTGTGCGGATTGTCCGATGCGCCGACAATGGCGATGGAGCGCGGCGACAGCAACGCGGAGAAATCGAATTCGATCATAAAGGTTCGAAGCGGGGCAGGGAGCGATTGTTGTGAGGAAAAAACGTGACGCGGGCTTTGTCGCGAATCTTGAGCGTGGGATCAGCGTGGGCCATGAGGCGTATGCCCTCGTCCAAGTCCACCAGCGCGATCGAGTAGGGCGCGAGCGCGCGGAACTCGTCGGTCGGCGCGCGTTCGACCCGAGTCACGCTATAGATCGTGCCGATGCCTTTCGATACTTGCCAGTCGACGCGATCGCTGTTGCAATGGAGGCAATGGTCGCGCGGGAAAAACTGCACATGATCGCAATCGGTGCAGCGTTGAAAGCGCAGCTCGCCTTCGTTGCAACCACTCCAGAAATGTTGCGCGAGTGTGTCCATTAGTTGCGCTTCCCCCTCACTTGCAATGCGCCCTGTGGCTTGCAAGCCAGAGCCGTTCGACGAGCGCAACGCATGCGTTGCGAAATCCTCATCTCACCCCCTAGTCCTCTCCTGCGAGGGGGAAACACCATTGGTACTTGTGGTGGGCGAGATAGTTCTCCTTCTCCCGCCCAGGCGGGAGAAGGTTGGGATGAGGGTGGGCGTGAAAATTCCACTATCGTTCCCTCTTCATAATTAACCCAACATGGGCCGACATCACGCCGCCATCCGCATGGATATAGGCCCATTCCCGCTCGGCGATCTGGCGTGCGCCTGCGTTACCGGACAACTGCAACACCGCTTCCACCAAATGGGCCATGCCGCCGGCGACGCCGCAATGGCCGTACGACAACAGGCCACCGTGGGTGTTTAGCGGCAGCGCACCCTGCACCGAAAAATTTCCGTCCCGGACTTTCATCGCCGCTTCACCGCGCGCTGCAAAACCGATTTCCTCCAGCAGCATCATCAACGTAATCGTGAATGAATCATAAATGCCAAGATACTCGATCTGACCGCGATCGATATGCGCTTCGCGAAAAGCCAAGTCCGCTGCCGCTTTCGCGCCGGTGGCGTGAATATCCTTGATCTGGCTGACGTGCTGATGGCGATGCGCCTGACCTGCGCCGCGTATGCGTATCGTCTTCGCTGTCGTCGGCTCCAAAGAAACCACGACCGCGGCCCCGCCGTCGGAAATGGGGCAGCAATCGTGCAGCTTGAGCGGCGAGGAGATGGTTTTGGAATTGAGAACGGTGTCGATATCGATAGGATCGCGTTGATGGGCGCCCGGATGCGCGCTCGCGTTGGTGCGCATGAGTACGGCGAACGCTGCAAGATCGGTTTCGCTCAGACGATGCTCGTGCAAATAGCGCGCGGCAAGCAAGGCATAGTAGGCCGGCACCGTCGGCCCGAACGGCACTTCGTACTCGGCGTGGCCCACTTGCGACAGCGCTTGAATCGCCATGTCGCGAGTCTGGCCGGTGAGGCGATTTTCGCCGGCAACGCAGAGGACGTTCTTGCAGCGACCGCTGCGAATCAGCTCTCGTGCGAGCATGAGCATCGCCAATCCACTCGCGCCGCCCGACTGAATCGCGTGGCAATAATCTGGTTGGATGCCCAAATGTTCAGCGACGACGTTGGCCAACATTAGATGGGGAAACGTCGTGGCATACCCGGTGAGTAAGCCGTCGATCTGAGCTGTCTCCAAATGCGCGGCGCGCATCGCATCGCGTGCGGCAACCGTTATCAGGCTTAGCGGCGTGCTACCTTCGTTGCGGCCGAACGGCGTACATGCCACGCCTGTTATGTAGGCCACGGTGAATCGCTTTCAGTAGGACTCATGCCCTTCATTATTGCAATCGTTGGACGCAAGGACGAGGTTGGGACTGGTGCGTAAACGCACCCTACATTTCCGAGGATCATAAGCCAGGAGCCGCGCCCCGCTTGCCTCCTGGCGATGCTCAATAAAAAAGGCCAGCC
>JALYOK010000397.1 GCA_030856925.1 Pseudomonadota bacterium | reverse complement strand
GATCCGGGGGACGATGATTTACCCAGAAAGCAGTCATGCCCAAACCAACATGGGTGCCGAACGACCGTGCGGTAAGGCCGAACTGAATTCGGAGTAAAAGACGTTGCGAGTGTCGGCTAAGGAATTCGAACGGTACGATCAGCGCTGCGATTATCGTGACCCCTCAGTAACGGACTTTGGCGGAAAGCGCACAGAGTCCATCAGATCAAGCCAATAGCCCAGAGCGACCAATAATCTACCCCGGCACCACTACCCGTGGCACCAGTCCCATGCGCCGCGCCCGCCGGGCGAATTGTTTGTCATCAAACGAGGCCATGCTGTCGCAGCCTCGATAACTGGCATGATGGAACGCATGAGCTAACTCCAGCCCGGCTCGGCAATGGGAAAGCGCTTGAACAATGCTTTCTCGGTCCTCAACAGTGACTTGGGGCAGGGCTAAAAGGTGATTCATCACCCCCGCAATTTGCGCCGTCGAGAACTTATAGTACCCACGCAGGACCCATTCCAACTCGAGCAGTACCGTCTTGCAAACCATCAGTGGCTCGCCTGATTCCATCAGCTTACGTGCGGCCTCCCGCTGCTTTATCGCTTCAGCATCACCGTCGTCCTGGATGTAATAACGCGCCAGAACGTTGGTATCGAGTCCGATCACTTGCTTCGTCCCGCCTTGCTTTTAGTCAGCAAACCTGCCGGATCGAAATCCGCCGGTACGGCCATCCGTTTGCTCTTGAGCATGCCGAAGCCGCTTGCGGGAAGGTCGACAGGCGTGCTGACGATGCGCATTTCCGCATGGTCACCCACCAGGACAAACTCTACCTTGCTGCCCTGACGCAGTCCCAATTGTTGCCGCAATGGTTTCGGAATAGTGACTTGTCCCTTGCTTGTAACGGATGTAATGTCCATGGCTGGCCTCTTAGTAATACCAGGTAAGAATACCACGATTCCGAGGTAGCGAGGAAGCGAGCTGACGTCGTCACGGCGTAGCGGCCAAAGGAGACTGCTTCAATACGAAATAAAGACGCGCTGGGGCAAATAGTCCGCAAAATATCAACCAGCGTTCGCGAACGTCAGCTTTGGAAAGAAATCTCTACCGTTAGGTTGTGGCGGTTCTGTAGCGGTCACCATATCATTCCTGAAACGCTTCCTCTCGTTTCTTCCGAATGTTCGGCGCGACTATCATCAGCAGCAGAATCCCCGCGACGATTAGCAGCGATAAAATGCGGCCAGGGATGCCATGCTGCGGGCCAAGCTGGATCCGGCTCCTGGCGCGGCAGAAAAAACACGGGCTTAGGATCGCTCCTAAGCCCTTATCTTTATTGGTAGGTCGTGGCAGGCTCGAACTGCCGACCAACGGATTAAAAGTCCGCTGCTCTACCGACTGAGCTAACGACCCTTAATCGGCAAAGCACGTATTTTAGATTTTTTCGTCTATCCGGTCAATTTGCCCATGACTTGAGCCCGCTCTGGTCAACCCCAACTCACGCCCAAGATAGAGCCAGGTCTCGACGACTGAATCCGGATTGAGGGACATGGTTTCGATGCCTTCTTCCATCAGCCACTTGGCGAGGTCCGGGTGATCTGACGGGCCTTGGCCGCAGATGCCCGCGTATTTATTGGCTTTGCGGCAGGCTTGTATGGCGAGGTGCAGCATTTGTTTGACCGCCGGATCGCGTTCGTCGAAGGAATCGGCGACTAGACCCGAGTCGCGATCGAGGGCCAAGGTGAGTTGTGTCATATCGTTCGAACCGATGGAGAAGCCGTCGAAACGCTGCAGGAATTGGTCCGCGAGGATTGCATTCGACGGCACTTCGCACATCATGATAATGCGCAAGCCATTCTTGCCGCGTTCCAGGCCGTGTCGCTTGAGGATGTCCAAGGTGCGATCCGCTTCGCTCAACGTGCGCACGAAGGGCACCATGATTTCGACATTGGTGAGGCCCATTTCGTCACGCACTTTACGCAGAGCGATTAATTCCAGCTCGAAACAATCGGCGAAAGACTCGGCGATGTAGCGCGCCGCGCCGCGAAAGCCGATCATCGGATTCTCTTCGTGGGGCTCGTAGACGCTGCCGCCTATCAGGTTGCGATATTCGTTGGATTTGAAATCCGATAAGCGAACGATGACTTTTTTCGGATAGAAAGCAGCCGCGAGCGTCGCAATGCCTTCCGTGAGCTTGTCGATGTAGAACGTTTTCGGGCTCGCATAGCCGACGCAGCGCAGTTCCACTTCTTTGCGCAAATCTTCCGGTAGATTCGGATAGTCCAACGCCGCGCGCGGATGCATGCCTATCATGGCGCTGATTATGAACTCCAGCCGCGCGAGGCCGATGCCATGATTCGGCAAGCCTTGGAAATCGAAAGCGAGCTGAGGATTGCCCACATTCATCATAAGCTTGACGGGTAACTCGGGCAGTTTTTCCAGCGACAGATTTAGGATTTCGAACTTGAGATTGCCACGGTAAATATTGCCGGTATCGCCTTCGGCGCAGGAAACGGTGACCTCGGACTCCGCTGCCAATAAATCAGTCGCGTCGCCGCAGCCGACAATGGCGGGCACGCCCAATTCGCGGGCGATGATGGCCGCGTGGCAGGTGCGGCCGCCGCGATTGGTGACGATAGCCGATGCGCGTTTCATGACCGGTTCCCAATTTGGATCAGTCATGTCGGTGACGAGAATATCGCCGGGCTGGACTTGATCCATCTCACCGGAATCCATGATGATGCGCACGGTTCCGGCGCCGATCTTTTGGCCGATCGCGCGGCCAGTGGTCAATACTTCACCTTTTTCCAGCAGCCGATAGCGGCTGTACTTGTCCTGTTTGCCTTGCGATTTTACCGTCTCGGGACGGGCTTGCAAAATGTAGAGCTTGCCGTCGACACCGTCGCGGCCCCACTCGATGTCCATGGGACGATCGTAATGCTTTTCGATGATCATGGCGTACTGCGCCAGTTCCTCAGCCTCGGCGTCACTGATGGAGAAGCGCCTACGATCGCCATCGGCTACATCCAAGATGACAGTGGACTTACCCGCTTCGCGCGAGTCGGAGAACACCATCTTGATGGCCTTGGCGCCGATGCTCCGGCGCAGCATCGCCGGACGCTTATTGTTTAGGCAGACTTTGCTAACGTAAAACTCATCCGGATTGACTGCGCCTTGCACCACGGTCTCACCCAGACCATAGCTGGCGGTGATGAACACCACGCCGTTGAAACCCGATTCCGTATCGAGGGTGAACATCACGCCGGCGGCGCCGATGTCGCTGCGCACCATTCGTTGTATGCCCGCGGACAGCGCGACTTCGCTGTGCGCAAAACCTTTGTGGACGCGGTAGGAAATGGCGCGATTGTTGTAAAGCGAAGCAAACACGTGTTTCACGGCGGTTAGAATGTTGTCGAGGCCGTGGATATTAAGATAAGTTTCTTGCTGACCTGCGAACGACGCATCTGGCAAATCTTCTGCCGTCGCCGAAGAACGCACCGCCACGGAAATATGGGAACCCGCTTCCGTCAACATTTGTTGGTAAGCCAACGCGATCGCGGCTTGCAGCGCCGGTTGAAACGGCGCATCTATCAGCCATTGGCGAATCTGCCCGCCTGCCTGCGCGAGGGCGTTTACATCGTCGGCGTCAAGCTTGCTCAACACCGATTCTATTTTTTCTTCCAATCGGTTGTGCTGCAAGAATTCGCGAAACGCGAACGCGGTGGTCGCGAATCCGCCCGGCACGCGAACGCCAGATTGCGCCAACTGGCTGATCATTTCCCCGAGCGAAGCGTTTTTTCCGCCGACTTCGTTCACGTCGGCCATGCGTAAATCGCGAAACCAGGCAATATATTGTTGATCCATCCGATTGAACCGTAGAAGTCTGAGGTCGAAAACCCATTATTATAGCTGCTTAAGTTCTTCAGCTATCTTCAAGACCATGGGTATTCAGCGCAGCGTATTCTTTGTATCGGACGGAACCGGCCTAACCGCGGAGTCCCTCGGCCAATCGATGATCACCCAGTTCGACGACGTGACGTTCAACCGCATTACCATCCCCTTCGTCGACAATATCGAGAAGGCGAACGCCGTTGTCGCGGAAATACGCCAAGCCGCCGAGAAAAACGGCAAACGCCCGATCGTGTTCAGCACCCTGGTCGACAGCGAATTGCGCGCGATCATTCATAGCGTCGATGCGCTATTACTGGATTTTTTCGAGATATTCATCGGCCCGCTCGAATCCGAACTTGGCGTTAAGTCCAATCACAGCGTCGGACGTGCCCACAGCCTCAGCAACACCACCGTGTACGACGCGCGAATGGAGGCGGTGAATTACACCTTAAGTCATGATGACGGAAGTACGGAGAAGAATCTCGGCGACGCGGAAGTGATTTTGATTGGCGTTTCGCGCAGCGGCAAGACTCCGACGTCAATTTATATGGCGATGCAGTTCGGCATCAAGGCGGCGAATTATCCGTTGTTGCCGGAGGATCTTGGCCATATGAAATTACCGCCGGTGTTGCAACAGCACAAGCGAAAGCTGTTTGGGCTGACGATCTTGCCCGAGCGCTTGCGCCGAATCCGCGAAGAACGCAAGCCCGGCAGCAAATACGCGGCGTTGGAAAATTGCCGCTTCGAAGTATCGGTCGCCGAGGCGTTGATGCGCTCCACCGGCATCCCTATACTCAACTCGACTGATAAGTCGATCGAGGAAATTTCGACGACGATACTACATCAGGCGCATTTGGTTCGTCGCGTTTTTTAGGGGGTCGAGGGTCACGAAACCGCCCGATGGAGTCGTGTCGTCCCCGCGAAAGCGGGGATCCATTTTTGGGGCTCAATGGATTCCCGCTTTCGCGGGAATGACACAAGAGGTTAGATTCGGCGTCACAGACACTTGTAGTACTCAAATATTACCGATCCCTCAACTGCCGCACCCGCTCAAATAAACAGATTGCCGCGGCGGCGGCGGCATTGAGGCATTCCATTTTTCCCGGCATCGGAATCGTTGCCTTCATATTGGCGAGCATCGCCAACTCCGGCGACAATCCCGCGCCTTCATTTCCGATCATGAGAGCAAACGGGCCTCTCAGG
>JALYOK010000396.1 GCA_030856925.1 Pseudomonadota bacterium | reverse complement strand
GAAAAATCCGTTGAGCGACACATCGATCACCCGCGACCATTGTTCCGGCTGCATGCCGGGCATGATGGCGTCGTCGTGGATACCGGCGTTATTGACCAGTACTTGAATCGGGCCTTGTTCGAGGATTTGCTCCAGCGCTTGCCGGCTGGCCGGTCCATCGGTGACGTCGAAAGCGATGGCGGTCGCGCTGCCGCCCGCCGCATTGATGTCGGCGGCCACGGCCTCGGCGGCCGCAAGATTGCTGTTTGCGTGGACGACTACCGCCAGCCCTTGCGCCGCGAGCATCCGAGAGATCGCCGCGCCTAAGGCGCCGCTGCCGCCGGTGATCAGCGCGCGCTTCATAGAACTAAATATCGCTGATATCCAACACCACCGTTGCGCGGCCGGCGATGATTTCCTTGCCGCCGGAGGCGACGGAAAACCCATACACTACGCGGCTTTCGTCACCCATCGTGCGTTCGGCGAAAACAATCAGTTCCTCCGCGCCATCGTCGAGCCAGGCGCAATGACACACCACGTCGCGCAAACTCGCGAGATAGCCGGCCCGCGGCCGGCCGGCGACCGTGCCCGATAACGCGCCGTGGATCGCCATGGCCTGGGAGGCATATTCCACCCCGCTGATAGCATAGAGTTTGCCGTTGCGGCGCAGCGGATTGTTCGGGTCGCGATGACTGATGGCACGACAACGGATTACATCGGCATTCCATTCGAGCACCCCGTCAAGCAGACACATTTCGCCGGCGTGCGGAATACGCCGCTCGATCTCCGCTTTGTCGACTAGCATGGTTCCACGTTAACTTCGACCGCACTCTCGCCGAGATATGGGATCGCTACCGCACCGCTGCGTCGAGCAGCGATCGCCGCCAACAACGGTAATCCGCGGGCGGCGGGAACGCCTAAGCGCAAGGCTTCGAGGCCGGGCTGGGGTAGGGTTGTGGTCTCACGATGGCTCGGCGCAATGGTGACGTCCGTCGTGCTCAAGCTGCCAGTCGTCCGCTCGGGCGACAACAACATCGCGATACCACAAGCGGCGCTGATCCGGCGCGCTGCGTTGAGCGGTTCGGGATAGGGCGAATCGTATGCAATCAACATCACCCTGCGCCGCTCCACATGGGCCTGGCTCGCTGCCTCGATGAGTCCCGCGGCGAAGCTGGCATCGTAGGCGCACAGGCTGGTGGAAGGTTCGTGACATCCGGTCGCGATACCCCAATAGCCGGCGGGCGCGTTGTGAACGGAATTGTGGAAGCGGGTGGGCGATACTTCGCGTCCGGGTTCGGCCAGGGCTTCGCAAATTTGATGGATGACATCGCCATCGCCGCCGGAGGACGTGAAGACCGTTGCGACGTCGGTTGCCGAGCGGCCGGCGTTGGCGAGCGCCTCGCTGCCGACCGTCAGGGCGAGCTTGACCACGGTCGGCGTGCGCCGACGCTCGGCCGGCGGCAGCAAATTCAGCGGCGGGATGATCAGCGGCAAAGTTACATAAGATGCCGTCCCCGACAGGATGGGAACGCTTGCCCCCCAGCCGTTCAGTCCAGGGGCTAACAGCCCGATAGCATCCACATAGACGCGCATTACGTCGATCGCCCGAAGATCAAGCTGCAGTTAGTACCGCCGAAGCCGAAGGAATTACTCATTACGTAGCGCACAGGCGCGACGGAGTTGCCGAGCAAGTAGTGAATTTTCGTGCCTGGATCCAGGTTCTGCGTGTTCAAGCTCCCGGGCATGAATCCTTCTTCGATGGCGATGAGCGAGATTATCGCCTCGATAATCCCGGCCGCGCCCAGGGTGTGGCCGGTCCAGCCTTTGGTTGAACTCGCGGCTGTATTGGACCCAAACAGTCCGTACACCGCCAGATCTTCCGTGGCATCGTTGGTGCGGGTCGCAGTGCCGTGTAGATTGATGTAATCGATGTCTGTTGCGTTCAAACCGGCCATGGTGAGCGCAGACTGCATGGCGAGCCGCGCCCCCAAGCCCTCGGGATGGGGTGTGGACATGTGATAGGCATCGCAGCTTTCCCCAATTCCGACC
>JALYOK010000350.1 GCA_030856925.1 Pseudomonadota bacterium | reverse complement strand
GCACCGGCTCGGTGCCGGAGGGTCGCAACAGCACTCGGCCAGACCCATTAAGATCCGTCTCTGCCGCTGTGACAGATTCCTGTATCGATGAATGGGCACGAAATTCAAAGCCCTTTTTTGTTTTGACGTTGATCAGGATCTGCGGGTACAGCGTCAGCTCTGCGGTGTATTTACTTAACGTGGTCTTGCTCGACACTAAGGCGGACAGAACCTGTAGCGCGGAGATGATGCCGTCACCCGTGGTGTGTTTATCTCGGCATATAATGTGGCCCGAATTCTCCGCGCCCCAGTTCCAGTTTTTCTCTCGCAGTAATTCCAGAACATAGCGATCGCCGACCTTGGCGCGGACGAATGAAATGTCGAGTTTAGCCAGCGCGTGTTCGAGCGCGAGGTTACTCATCAGCGTGCCGACCACACCGCCTTTCATAATGCCGGCTTCTTTGCGATGTTTGGCGATCACATAGACGAGTTGATCACCGTCGTAGACCTTACCGTCGGCGTCGCACATCATCAAGCGATCGGCGTCACCATCAAGGGCGATGCCGAGATGAGCGCGGTGTTTCAGCACGGCGGCGCGCATGGTGGCAGTATGGGTGGCGCCGCATTGATCGTTGATGTTGAAACCGTTGGGTTGATTTGATATCGGAATGACTTCCGCACCCAATTCGTGGAACACTGGCGGCGCGATGTGGTAGGCTGCGCCGTTGGCGCAATCGACGACGATTTTGAGACCTCGCAGATCGAGTTCGCTTGGGAACGTGCTCTTACAAAATTCGATGTAGCGCCCGTCGGCGTCGTCGATGCGGCGCACCCGGCCGAGCCCGGCAGAGGGCTTGGTTTGCAGCGGCTCGTCGAGATGGGCTTCAATTGCGGATTCGATTTCATCGGGCAATTTCGCGCCGCCGGCGGAAAAAAATTTGATGCCGTTATCGTCGTAGGGATTATGTGACGCGCTGATCATCACGCCCACTTGCAGCCGCAGTGCGCGAGTGAGATAGGCGACGGCGGGTGTGGGCATCGGTCCGACCAGCAAGACGTCCACGCCCGCGGCGCAGAAGCCGGCCTCCAAGGCGCTCTCCAGCATGTAGCCGGAGATGCGCGTGTCCTTGGCGATGAGCACGGCGGGCCGCTCCCGATCGCGCGGATCGTGGTTCGCTTCGGCCAACACTTTTCCGGCGGCATAGCCAAGACGCAGCATGAAGTCCGGCGTGATCGGCGCTTCGCCCACGCGGCCTCGCACGCCGTCGGTGCCGAAATATTTTCTCGCCATGATTCGCTCCCTAGGTGCTTGGTGGCTCCACGGCGTGCAGTATAGCAAGAGCGTCTTTGGTAGCGCGAACATCATGAACCCGGACGATGTGGGCGCCGTTTTGAACCGCGAGCACTGCCGCCGCAACGCTGGCCGGCATCCGCGCAACGACTTCCTGGCCGGTAATTTTTCCGAGCAGCGATTTTCGCGACAGGCCGGCGAGCACGGCATAACCCATTTCGCGGAATTCATTGAGGTGGCGTAATAAGGTGAGATTGTGTTCACGGTTCTTGCCGAAGCCAAAACCGGGATCGATGACGATGCGTTCCGCAGCGACACCCGCTCGCTGACAGAGTTGGGCGCGCTTCAGAAGGAACACTTTCACTTCTGCGACGACATCGATATAAGTAGGATCGAGCTGCATGGTGCGCGGCGAGCCTCGCATGTGCATGAGACACACACCAACTTCCGTTTTTGCGCAGGCTTCGAGCGCACCGTCGGCGCGCAACGCGTTTACGTCGTTCACCATTGACGCCCCGGCCTGAATTGCTGCCTGCATCACCTCGGGCTTCATCGTGTCGATCGAGATGGGTACCTGATGATCACCGATCGCCTCGATGACCGGTATCACTCGACGCAATTCCTCGTCCACGCCGACCGACTCGGCGCCGGGCCGCGTCGATTCGCCGCCGATGTCGAGAATGTCCGCACCGTCCTCGATCAACCGATGGGCATGATCGATCGCGGCGCTGGCCGAAAGAAATTTTCCGCCATCGGAAAACGAATCAGGGGTTACGTTCACCACGCCCATAATCAAGGGGCGCGATAGGTCTAAATTGAAAGCTCCACAACGCAACACCCCCTGCCGCAACCCTTCATTTTTCACCCTTGAGCCTTCACACATTCCGCGCTACGGCATGAGTTGTCCGCCATTCACTTCCAACACTTGGCCGGTCACGTAGCCGGACAGTGCATCGGAGGCAAGATACAAGTAAGCGCCGTTACACTCGTCTGCCTCGGCAAGCCGCCCCATCGGAATGGTCGCCTTCAGCATGTCGAGCTGAGCTTGAGTACTGTAGCGCTCGTGGAACGGTGTAAGAATCACGCCGGGGGCAACGGCGTTGACGCGAATGTTGTCTTTCACCAACTCCTTCGCGAGCCCATGGGTAAAGGTGCTGACGAATCCCTTGGTCGAGGCGTATAGCACGGCGCTGGGGCCACCACCGGTGCGAGCGGCGACCGACGTGGTGTTGATGATGTTGCCGCCGCCTTGTTTGCGCATGTAGGGAATGGCCTCGCGGCTGGCCGCGACGACGGAGCGCATATTGAGATGAAAGAGATCGTCGAGCAGGGCGTCGTCGGAATCGACAACGTTACAGCGTCTCACCATGCTGCCGGCATTGTTGATCAAAACGTCGATACGGCCATAGTGATCGACACATTGCTTGACGATATTTTCTGCGACGCCACTCTTGGAAAGATCGCCGGCGATGGCGACGGCCTCGCCACCCTTTGCGCGTATCGCGGCGACTATCGCGTCCGCCTGGGACTTGCTTGAGTTGTAGTGCACCGCGACCCTAGCGCCTTCCAAGCCGAAAGCCTTAGCGGCTTCCGCGCCGATACCGGTGCTGGAACCCGTGATAAGCACTGCCTTGTTTTTGAGATCCGAAATCATGTAGTCCTCCTGTGTAGCCTGACGCATGAGCGTCGCGCAAATCGAGAATTTGAAAGAAATACAGCGCCTCGCAGGCGCTGTATTATTTTAAACGATTCCGGTTGCTGTTAGGCTTCTTCGGCGGGCTTCACGGTCGCAGGAGATGCGGCTGGCTCGGGTGTATCGCCGCTACTTGCAGCCGGGGGCGGCGGAGGTGGGCTTGGCTTTGGTGGACGCGGCGCCCGGCCGGCCATGATGTCGTTGATCTGCTCGGAATCGATGGTTTCCCATTCCAACAGCGTTTTAGTCATCACTTCGACCTTATCGCGATTGTCCTCGAGCAGTTTGCGTGCGAGGGAATATTGCTGATCGATGATACGGCGAATTTCTTGGTCCACTTGCTGCATGGTCGCTTCGCTCACGCTTTGGTGATTGGTGACCGAGCGGCCGAGAAATACCTCACCTTCGTTTTCGCCGTAAACCATCGGTCCCATCGCATCGCTCATGCCCCACTCGGTGACCATGCGGCGCGCCATTTCCGTGGCGCGTTTGAAGTCGTTCGACGCACCCGTAGTCATTTGATTCATGAACAATTCTTCCGCAATGCGGCCACCGAACAGCACCGCGATGTTATTGAGCAGAAGTTCGCGATCGAAACTATAGCGGTCTTTCTCCGGTAATTGCATGGTCACGCCTAAGGCGCGGCCACGGGGAATGATCGTGACCTTGTGCACGGGATCGGTCCTCGGCAACAGCTTCGCCACGACGGCGTGGCCTGACTCGTGATAGGCCGTGTTGCGGCGTTCTTCTTCCGGCATGACCAGGGAGCGGCGCTCGGCGCCCATGATGATCTTGTCCTTGGCGCGCTCGAAATCTTCCATATCGACCAAGCGCTTGCTGCCGCGGGCAGCGAATAGCGCCGCCTCGTTGACCAAATTCGCCAAATCGGCGCCAGACATGCCGGGCGTACCACGGGCGATGACATCCCCCTTTACATCGGGCGCGATCGGCACCTTGCGCATGTGAACCAATAAGATCTGCTCGCGGCCGCGTATATCCGGCAGCGGCACGACCACTTGGCGGTCGAATCGGCCGGGACGCAACAGGGCGGGATCGAGCACGTCAGGGCGGTTGGTTGCGGCGATGACGATCACGCCGGCGGTGCCTTCGAAGCCGTCCATTTCGACCAATAATTGATTTAAGGTTTGCTCGCGTTCGTCGTTTCCGCCACCGAGGCCGGCGCCGCGCTGACGTCCCACGGCGTCGATTTCGTCTATGAATACGATACAAGGCGCATTCTTCTTGGCCTGATCAAACATATCGCGCACCCGCGCGGCGCCGACACCGACGAACATTTCAACGAAATCGGATCCGGAAATGCTGAAGAACGGCACCTTTGCTTCGCCCGCAATAGCACGGGCAAGCAAGGTCTTACCGGTACCGGGCGAGCCAACCATCAGCACGCCCCTGGGAATACGGCCGCCGAGCTTTTGAAACTTCTGCGGATCACGCAGAAATTCCACCAATTCGCTAACTTCCTCTTTGGCCTCGTCAACCCCCGCCACATCGGCAAAAGTGACTTGGTTGGAATTCTCGTCGAGCAGGCGGGCCCGACTCTTGCCGAACGAGAACGCACCACCCCGGCCACCGCCTTGCATCTGGCGCATGAAAAATACCCAGACGCCGATGATCAACAGGAACGGGAACCAGGACACGAACACACTCAACCAAAATGACCTCTCTTCCTCTGGCTCGGCGTCGATGCGCACGTTGTAGCGGCGCAAGTCGTCGATCATGAAAATATCGCCCGGCGTGTAGGTCAGGAATCGCTTATCGTCGTTGGAAGTCCAGCGTATGGTTCGGCCGTCCACTTTGGCCGCGCGGACCTGGCCTTGCTTGGCCTGATCCATAAATTCCGAGTACGGGACTGTATTATTCGATTGTTGGCTGCTGAATTGATTGAATAAAGTCATCAAGACCAACGCGATGACCAGCCAGATACCAACGTTCTTAACGAGGTTGTTCAATGTCATTCCTTATAGCAAGTTGAGGCCATATCGTAATGTAACCCGATCTGAGGGCAAAACTGTAAAACTTTAAATCGACGCTCAATTCGGCCTCAAACCCCGGCCCAGTAAGAACAACTCGCGGCTTTCTTCGCGGGAGGCCTTGGGTTTACGCGCCGCCACCTTGAGAAATGTACCGAAAAGAGCCTGCCTAAATGCCTCAAAATCCGCACCTTGAAATACTTTGACCAAGAACGCTCCGTCCGGTTTCAGCACCTGCTTGGTAAATTCCAAGGCTTCTTCCGCCAGATTGAATATACGCGCCTGATCCGCGCTCGCAATACCGGACATGTTGGGGGCCATATCGCAAATCACAAGGTCAATCCCGGTCGCAGGCAATTGCCCGCGCAGCCGACCCTGGGTGCTCATATCAGTAAAGTCGCCCTGGAAAAAACTTACGTGGGGGAGGGGTTCCATGGGCACCAGGTCGACGGCAATTACCTTACCCCGCGGCCGGATCAGCGCACTGGCAACCTGCGACCAACCGCCCGGCGCGGCGCCGAGGTCGAGCACGGCCTTCCCCGGCAACAAGAGCTTGTCACGCTCGTTGATTTCAAGCAATTTATAGGCCGAACGGGAGCGATAACCTTCCCGTTGCGCGCGCTGGACGTAGGCGTCGTTAATGTGGCGCTGCATCCAAGCTTTGCTAGAGGGCTTAAGCGGCATCCGTTTTAGGATTTAGGATCTAGGATTTAGGAGTCAGTGCCAATTTTTGAATCTTAATCCTCAATCCTAATTCCTAAATCCTAGACATACTTGATATCCAAAATTTCATATTCGCGTACTCCGCCTGGCGCCATTACCTCGACCAGATCGCCGGCGTATTTCCCAATCAGCGCTCGCGCTGTCGGCGAGGTGATGGAAATTTTTCCTTGCTTAATATCCGCCTCGTCTTCGCCGACGATTTGATAAGTGACCTCGGTTGCGCCGGTGAGATCTTGCAATTCGACCGTCGCGGCAAACACGCACCGGCCATCGCGATCGAGTAGTTTCGGATCGATGATCTGCGCATTGGATAGCTTGCCCTCCAACTCTTGGATCCGCCCCTCGATAAAGCTCTGGCGTTCCTTTGCCGCCGCGTACTCCGCGTTCTCCGACAGGTCGCCGTGAGCGCGTGCTTCGGCGATCGCCTGAATAATGCTCGGACGGCCAATAGTCTTCAGTTGATTCAATTCTGCACGCAATAACTCTGCGCCAACCACAGTCAAGGGAACTTTGTTCATGTACTTACCTTTTTAAGGAACCTCTGATTAAGTCCAGCGCGACCGCGAGGGACTTAATCAGTGCTTCCCTAAGATTATCGGAGGCTCGCGTGAAGTGCCTGCAGGCTGTAGACGTCGATCTCGCTCATCTGCTGCATGCCCAGACACGCTGCGCGAGCGCCGGAAAGCGTGGTGTAATACGTTACTTTGCCTTGTAACGCGGCGTTGCGGATCGACCAGGAGTCTTGAATCGCCCGGCGATTGTCTTCCACCGTGTTCACGATCAAGCTGATCTCGTCGTTCTTGATCATATCGACGATATGGGGACGGCCCTGGGCGACTTTGTTTACTGGGGTCACGACAATTCCGTTGTCGGTCAAATAGCCAGCCGTGCCGCGCGTTGCGACTAGCTGGAAACCAAGCTGGACAAGGGTCTTGGCAATTTCAACCACGCGGGAACGATCTTCGTTTTTGACGCTGATGAAGGCCTTGCCCTTCTTGGGCAACTTTACGCCCGCCGCAAGTTGCGATTTCAGAAATGCTTCTGCAAACGTATTGCCTATGCCCATCACCTCCCCGGTGGATTTCATTTCCGGTCCGAGTATAGTATCGACGCCGGGAAATTTGATGAACGGAAATACTGCCTCTTTCACCGAGAAATAGTGGGGGACGACTTCGGCGGTCACGCCTTGATCCAGTAAAGTCTTTCCTACCATGCAACGCGCTGCGATCTTGGCGAGCGGCACGCCCGTCGCTTTCGACACAAACGGCACGGTGCGCGAGGCGCGCGGATTCACTTCGAGCACGTAAACCGTGCCGTTCTGAATCGCGAACTGCGCGTTCATGAGCCCGATCACGTTTAGCGCCTTCGCCATGGCGATGGTCTGGCGCTTGATTTCTGCTTGGACCTCGGGCGAAAGGCTGAACGGCGGCAGCGAACACGCCGAGTCACCGGAATGCACGCCCGCTTCTTCGATGTGCTCCATGATGGCGCCGATGAGGACGTCTTTGCCGTCGGATACGGCATCGACATCGACCTCCGTCGCGTCGTTCAAAAAACGATCCAGCAAGATGGGCAAACGCTCGGGAAATGTTTTCGACATCTCCATGGCCTGGCGCATATAACGTTCGAGATCGGTTTCGGCATGAATGATTTCCATGGCGCGCCCTCCGAGCACATTGGATGGGCGCACCACCAGCGGATATCCTAATTCTCGCGCGAACGCGATGGCTTCTTCAGGCGTGCGCGCCGTGCGATTCGGCGGTTGCCGCAATCCGAGATCATGCAACAGTTGCTGAAAGCGGGCGCGATCTTCGGCGCGGTCTATGGAATCGGGACTGGTGCCGATGATCCTCACGCCTGCTTCTTCTAAGCCCGGCGCGAGTTTCAGCGGCGTTTGCCCGCCGAACTGTACGATTACGCCCTGCGGCTTTTCTTTGTCGATGACTTCGAGCACGTCTTCCAAGGTGAGGGGCTCAAAGTACAGGCGATCGGAGGTGTCGTAATCGGTAGAAACAGTTTCCGGATTACAATTGACCATGATGGTCTCAAAGCCATCTTCGCGCAATGCCAGCGCCGCGTGGACGCAGCAATAGTCGAACTCGATGCCCTGGCCGATACGATTCGGCCCGCCACCCAATACCATGATCTTGTTCCTCGCGGTCGGGTTTGACTCGCATTCTTCTTCGTAGGTCGAATACATGTAGGCCGTGCTGGTGGCGAACTCTGCCGCGCAGGTATCGACGCGCTTGAACACGGGGCGGATGTTGAGCGCGTGGCGTTTGGCGCGAACTTCTTTCTCGGTCGATTTGAGCAAATGGGCGATGCGGCGATCGGCGAAACCTTTGCGCTTTAGCGCACGCAGTTCATGGGCATCGATATCATCGAGCTTGCGTTTTTCAAGATCGAGTTCGATATCGACGATCTCCTTGATCTGCGACAAAAACCAGGGATCGATCTTGGTGTAGTCGTAAATTTCCTCAAGCGTCATGCCGACGCCAAACGCATCGGCAACGTACCATAAACGTTCGCCGCGCGGATAGGCGAGTTCGTCGCCGATTTTTTCCATGTCGACGGTCTTGAGATTGAAGCCATCGACGCCGACTTCAAGACCACGCAGCGCTTTTTGCAGCGATTCTTGGAAAGTGCGCCCCATGGCCATGACCTCGCCGACGGACTTCATCTGGGTGGTGAGTCTGTCGTCGGCTTGGGGAAATTTCTCGAATGCAAAACGCGGCACTTTTGTTACAACGTAATCGATAGTTGGTTCGAATGATGCCGGCGTCGCGCCGCCGGTGATGTCGTTGCGCAATTCGTCGAGCGTATAGCCCACCGCCAGCTTGGCGGCTACCTTCGCGATCGGGAATCCGGTCGCCTTCGATGCCAGCGCGGATGAGCGCGACACGCGCGGATTCATCTCAATGATCACCATGTGGCCATTTTTTGGATTGATGCCGAACTGGACATTCGAGCCGCCGGTCTCCACGCCGATTTCACGCAAGCATGCTATTGAAGCGTTGCGCATGATCTGGTATTCCTTGTCGGTCAACGTCTGCGCCGGCGCGACGGTAATGGAGTCGCCGGTGTGGACGCCCATGGGATCGAGATTCTCGATCGAGCAGATAATGATGCAGTTGTCGTTCTTGTCGCGCACCACTTCCATCTCGAATTCTTTCCAGCCGATGATGGATTCTTCGATGAGCAATTCTTTGGTCGGCGAAGCCTCGAGCCCGCGCTCGCATATCGCGACGAACTCTTCTTGGTTGTACGCGATGCCGCCGCCCGTCCCGCCCATCGTGAAGGACGGGCGAATGATCGCCGGGTAGTTCGTATCCTCGACGATGCGGAGCGCCTCGTCGAGCGTCCGGGCGAAGCCGCCGTGCGGCACGCGCAGCCCGATGCGCTCCATCG
>JALYOK010000345.1 GCA_030856925.1 Pseudomonadota bacterium | reverse complement strand
CGTATGTTCCGGCAAGTAGCCGCTGGCGCCGCGATGGGCGATGATGAGGGGGTCTTGATTGGGCATGACATTAAGACATCGGGCCAACAAAAGCCCCGTGTCGTTTGCGCCCGCCGCGATAGGCTAGCAAGCCACCCGCATCCCCTGATGAAACACCGCGAACTCATGAGGCAAAAGCGCGCTCCACGGCTCGTTCTGGGTAAGCGGCAGGGTGGCAATAACGGCAACGCGATCGTTGCTGGTCGTAACCTCGCTGAAATCGACCTCTACCTCGGCGTCCAGCAGCCGCGCCTTGGTAAACGGCGCCCGCCGTTCAATATAAGACAGGCGAGTCGAGCAGTGAGCAAACATTCGTTCACCATTGCACAACAGAAAGTTGAAGGCGCCGAACTCGGCAAGGCGATCAGCCCACGCGGCAATTTCCTTTGTGAGAACATCGTCAGCCGGGACTTCATTCCCGAAACGGCGCCATATCCCTTCCAGCAGATCGCAAAATGCCGCCTCGCTATCCGTCGACCCCACGGCTCGATAGCGATGGCCGAGTGCGGGGTGATAGTTTTCTAGGGTGCCGTTGTGAGCGAATATCCAGTAGCGGCCCCACAGCTCACGCATGAACGGATGGGTGTTGTCCAACGCGATGGGCCCGCGAGTTGCCTTGCGGATGTGGGCGACCACATTGAGAGAACGAATGGGATAACCGCGCACAAAATCGGCGACTCGGGAATGGACGGCGGCGATGGGATCCAAGAACAACCGGCAACCTTTTCCCTCGTAGAACGCGATACCCCAACCGTCGCCGTGGTCGTCGGTACGCCCGCCGCGCTGTTGGAAGCCCGTGAGGGAAAACACGATGTCGGTCGGTACATTACAGTTCATGCCAAGGAGCTGGCACACGATGCGAATCCATTGAGCTGGGTCAAACCAGGAGAAATAGTAGCATTGCTATCGGCGGCAGTTAAAAATTTTTGCCGGAAGCGAGGCTCGGAAAAACGAAATTTTCGCTAAGAGGGGTGGCTGATGGGATTCGACCCACGACAATTGGGGGTATTTTACTGCCTCAGGCGGCGCCTCGGTCTGGTGACACGTTTGACACAGCGCGATGGTCTTGTTCCACGATGTTGTTGAAGTACTGACTTGGCGAACCACCATCGGCGGTTGCCTGCCGGCACAGCGAATACAAACCAGAATCACGTTTATCGGAAATCGCATTCCCCTGCCCAATAGCGCATCCACGCGTTACCATGTGACGCATGGCCCGTCGCATTGCACATCTAGACATGGACGCCTTCTACGCGTCGGTTGAACTGTTGCGTTATCCTCAATTGCGGGGTTTGCCTGTCGTCGTTGGCGGTCGGCGTCGGCGCGAATCAGATCAATCGATGGATTCCTCCACACCGATTGAGACTTTCGTTCGGCTGCGTGATTACGTCGGTCGCGGCGTAGCGACCACGGCGACGTACGAAGCCCGAGCCTTGGGCGTTCATTCCGCCCTCGGCTTGATGAAGGCTGCTGTGTTAGCGCCGGATGCGATCCTGCTTCCCTCTGACTTCGAGGAATACATTCGTTACTCCCGTTTATTTAAAGGCGCCGTAGCCGAGATCGCGCCCCATATCGATGATCGAGGAATTGATGAGATCTATATCGACTTGACCGATGTAGCGGGAGATACGGTTCCGCTGGCTCAAAAGATCAAGGACAACGTCAGACTCGCAACAGGCTTGTCGTGTTCTATTGGGATTACCCCCAATAAGCTCCTCTCCAAGATTGCCTCCGATTTAGAGAAACCGAATGGCTTGACGGTATTGGCACTCGCGGATATTCCAACTCGGATATGGCTGTTACCGTGTCGCAAAATCAATGGCATCGGTCCAAGATCCAGCGCCAAGCTGGAAGGCCTGGGAATTCGGACTATTGGAGAATTGGCGCTAGCACCGGTCGAGTTACTAATTGAACAATTTAGTAAACATTACGGCCACTGGCTGGCTGAGGTGGCTCAAGGGCATGATGATAGGCCCGTAGTCACAGAACGGGAGCCGAAATCCATTAGCCGGGAAACGACCTTTGAACGGGATTTGGATCCGAAGCGAGATCGAGACACTCTATCGCGGATCTTACTGGATCTGTGTGAAAAACTAAGCGCCGATTTAATGCGTAAAGGTTATCTCGGCAAAACCATCGGCATGAAGTTGCGCTATTCCGATTTCCGAACCGTGACCCGGGATACTACATTAGGCTTTGCGGTGGATGATGCACAATCCATTCGGGATGCGGTGCGTAGTTGTTTGAAGCGGGTACCGCTTGATGCGAGGCTGCGTTTGCTGGGCGTGCGGGTTGCGGCATTGGTGTCGGCTGAGGACGCGGATTCATTGAATACAAAAGTGGCCACGGAGACGGATCTTCGTGGGCAGAGTTTGCCGCTATTCGATTGATGCTGATCTGCCGCAAATTCATTGACGCCTATTATTCGATAATTCTCTTCGTCGTACACCGTCTCCGCTCACGATGTTCACTCAATCGATTTACTCCGCCTTCTCACTATCCCTGGCGCGGCCTGAGTTTTCGACCTGTCCACTGTAAAGCTGCACACCCGCGAGTTGCCGTCGGCGTAGTGCCACACTCTCGACTGAGAACCGTATGTGGTTGAATAGGAAATAGTTTCTCTGGCGTGGTGTAGAAGATGGGTCAAACGTGTTCGATATTGATAGTGAACGCTGCCGGGTAGCGGGCGTTCGTCAACTACTACGGCTTTGGGTCGAACGCGACCGGTCGCCCTGCAAAATACCGACAAGGAAACAGAGTTCATACATGCCAGCCCGCGTGTCGGCGTCGGCAGAATTGATGTTCAGTGCAGAAGTTCCGCAATACGCACAATCCCAAATAAATTAGTTCGTTCCGCTGTTCGCGGAGCACCGGACATCACTCACCGAATTCGAATTCGACAATCAGCTTTTAAGCCAACTGAATGATTTGGTTCAATCGTCCACGTACTTGTTTGAATTGTTCATTGGACAGGGTTTTTAGTGGGTGCGCGCGTCCACTTCGCACGCGCCAGTCAAACGATTTCGGCTGATGACAAAGCACGTAACTTGTTTTGCCCGCTTTACGTCCCTTTGCTGCACCGATGGAAACGGCAAACGGATTGTCAGCGTTGTATTCGGCGGTGGTCATCGGTAGACCACTAACTAGCGACGTTCTCTCGTTGAATATCCTGGGGG
>JALYOK010000333.1 GCA_030856925.1 Pseudomonadota bacterium | reverse complement strand
GCTCCGCAACGGCGCTGTAGCGCAGATCACCGGTCAGGAAAGCGACCCGTTGAAGCGCCAGCGCGGCTATGGCATTGCCCGACGGCGTGGCATTGTCGTAGCTCGGCTTGGCGCGCTGGATGAGCTTTTCGTGTTCGTGGCTGGTGAAATAGAAGCCACCGTTCGTCTTGTCTTCGAATTGATCGAGCAGCACATCCGCGAGTTCCTGAGCGAACGTCAAGTCGTCCGAGCGAAATTCGGCTTGCATCAATTCGATCAAGCCGTCGAGCATGAATGCATAATCGTCGAGATAAGCGTTAAGATGGGCGCGGCCGTCCTTGTAAGTTGCGAGCAAGCGCTCGTTCTTCCACATCACGCGGCGGACGAAGTCGACGGCCCGTTGCGCCGAGGCGATCCAGTCTTTTCGCTCAAAGACGATTCCGGCTCGCGCCATGCCCTTGATCATCAAGGCGTTCCAACTTACCAGTATCTTTTCGTCGCGGCCGGGATGAATGCGCTTTTCGCGCTCGAGGAATAATTTTTGCCGCGCGCTCGCGAGATGTTGTCGAACCATTTCTTCCGCCATACCTAAACGTCGCGCGACCTCTGCCAAGGGCCTAACGATTCGCAAATGCCAATGGGAACCTTCAAAATTGGCCGGCCCGTCAAGTCCATACAGCGCGGCTGCCACGGAATATTCCTCTGGAAGCAAGCGCTGGCGCACCTCTTCAGCCAGCCATACATAAAACTTTCCTTCCTCGTGCTCGGAATCCGCGTCGATCGTGGAATAATAACCGCCTTCGGGCGATTGCATCTCGCGCATCACCCACGCGGCGGTTTCTTCCGCTACTTGTTTGAACTGCGCATCGCCGGTAATCAGCCACGCATCGGAACATAAACGCAACAACGGCCCGTTGTCGTACAGCATTTTCTCGAAGTGCGGGATCATCCAATATTGATCGACGCTGTAGCGCGCGAAGCCGCCGCCGAGATGATCGTAAATGCCGCCGTTCGCCATTTTCTTTAGCGTGATGATCGCGACGTTGAGCGCATCTTCATTGCCGGTAGCCGCATAACGCTGAAAACAAAATTCGATCTCGGTCGGATGGGGAAACTTCGGCGCGCTGCCGAAGCCGCCCTGAACCGGGTCGAAAGACTGACGCAACGATTCGAACGCCGCCTCGAGCAAGCTCGGCGAGAACGTTGCATCGCCCGGCACGGATGACGTTTCGCCGCGCCTCAAGGCATCGATCAGCGACGCATTCTGAACATCGATTTCCTGACGCCGCTCGCGATAAAACGCCGCGATGCGCGGCAACAAATCTTTGAAGCCGGGCAAATTATGGCGCGCCGTTTTTGGAAAATACGTGCCGCCAAAAAATGGCGCGTGATCCTGCGCCGTCAAAAACATCGTCAATGGCCAGCCGCCGGAACGCTGCGTCAATATATAGTGCGCGGTCTGATAAATCTGATCGAGATCGGGCCGTTCCTCGCGGTCCACCTTAATGTTCACGAACAACTCATTCATGATCGCTGCGGTTTCAACATCCTCAAACGACTCGTGCGCCATCACGTGACACCAATGACAAGCAGAATATCCGATAGACAAAAGAATCGGCTTGTTCTGCGAGCGGGCAAGCGCGAGGGATTCCTCACCCCACGCGTGCCAGTCGACAGGATTGGCGGCATGTTGCTGAAGGTAGGGGCTGGTTTCTCGGGCAAGGCGGTTGGGCATGTTAATACTCAGGATGGGTTTACAAAATTGTACACGTCACCGGCTCAAAACGTGGCAACAACCGCCCTGGCGTAACTGGAAGCCGAATCAAACAAGATGGTCGCAATCCTGGCAAGGCATGGCTTGAGAGCCAATATCCGCGCGGCTTTCAGGGCGGCGGCCTACTAGCTCTTCATTGGTGACACATGTTATTTAGGAGCCATTACGAATGGTTTAAACGGTTGTCCTCCCTTGCAGCGCGCACGTACTACTTCAGCGGAGCGCCGTTCTACGAGCAGGGAGCATGCTCCCTGAAACCTTCGTCTCGCCCCATCCCTTCCCGGAGGGAAGAGGGGAAATACTCCCTTGTCCCTCCGGAGAAGGGGTGGGGATGAGGGACGTGCATCGCATTTTCGTAGCGATCATAAATCCGTGACTGCGCCCTTGCTCGCGGTGCTAACGAGCTTCATATACTTCGCCAACAAACCTCGGGTGTAACGCGGCGCCGGTTGTTTCCATGCGGCGCGGCGCTTAGCCAATTCCTCGTCTGAGACGTTCAGTTGGATCAGGCGCTGATGGGCGTCGATGGTGATGGAGTCGCCTTCATTCACCAGCGCAATTGTACCGCCATCGTAGGCTTCTGGCGCGACGTGGCCGACGACCATACCCCAGGTGCCGCCGCTGAAACGGCCGTCGGTCAACAGGCCGACGCTATCGCCCAAACCTTGAC
>JALYOK010000331.1 GCA_030856925.1 Pseudomonadota bacterium | reverse complement strand
AAACCAATAGCACCGATACCAGGAAATTGTCAGAGGCGCTGCGCGGCATGAAGATCAACTCGCCGTTCGGCGCGGACGGCACCATGACCATGCGCGCTGAAGATCAAACCGTGGTCGGTTATGCCATCGGTTGGGGGGTTACGATTCCTAAAGATCCATTTGTGCCGGACGTGCAGCCCGGCGACTGGAAGAGGATTTTTGAGCTCGAAGCCGAATGGAAAAAACGTAAAGGTTTTGCATAACAAATATCGATTAAGCGAAAATCCCGGGTTATCCCGGGTTTCGTTTTTATCGGGGGAAATATTTGGACTTAACCGCTCTGCTGACTTGCTTGACCTCGCTGTCGTGTCTGGTGACGCAAACCACCAGCGGCATGATTATCGGTGGCCTGTTATTCTTGGTCGCCGCCGGGCTCACTTTGATTTTCGGTGTGCTCGGCGTAATCAACTTCACTCACGGTTCGTTTTATATGCTCGGCGCTTATATGGCGCTGACGGTTTATCGTCTTACCGATAGTTTTACTATTGCAATTCTTGGTGGGGCGCTCGGAGTTGCACTGTTCGGCTTGATCTTCGAGCGATTTTTTATGCGCCGGGTGTATGGCTCGGACGTCCTGATGCAATTGCTGGTGTGTTACGCATTTATCCTCATCCTCGACGATGTCGTGAAAATCGTTTGGGGTCCCGAGTTTCAATCGATGGGCATGCCGGAGGCATTTCGGATGCCGCCGATCATCGTCGCCGGCGGCATCATTCCGGCGTTTTATTTGTTCCTGATCAGTGCAGCGGCGGTGATTGCCATCGTTTTATGGTACGTGCTGGTGAAGACTAAAATCGGCAAGATCGTCCGCGCCGCAGCGGTGAATCCGCAGATGACTTCGGCCCTGGGTCTTAACACCAGCTTGATCTATTCGTCCGTATTCGCACTCGGCGGTGCGCTAGCGGGCATGGCGGGCGCGTTGGCGGCGCCGGTGCGTTCGATGTCGCCGGGTATGGGATTCTCAATTCTGATCGAGTCATTCATCGTGACGGTGATTGGCGGCATGGGTTCGGTCAGCGGCGCGCTGGTTGCGGCCCTGTTGATGGGCATGGTACGCTCCTTCGGCTCGATCGGCTTTCCGCTGTTCGTCGAAGGCATCATGTTCGCCGCCATGGTGATTATTCTGTTGGTCAAGCCAAGCGGCATCATGGGCAAAGAGACCCGCTGATGGGGGCCTACTCTTTTCGCCGTGACGTGTTGATCGGGCTCGTCGCGTTGGCGCTATTGGTCGCCTTGCCGTTTGTTCTGCCCTCGCGCGTGGTGTTGGATTTCATCATTCGTGTGGCGGCGTACGGCATTTTCGCCACGGCGCTGAACTTACTGGTCGGCTTTGGCGGCATGGTGTCGTTCGGCCAGGGAATGTTCTTCGGCGGCGGGGCCTATGCTTTCGGCCTCATCATGCAAAAGACCGGCGCGTCGATTCCGTTGGCGATTCTCGGCAGCATAGTGTTCTGCGCCTTGCTCGCGCTGGTGGTCGGCGCAATTTGCGTGCGGCTGAAGGAAATTTACTTCAGCTTTCTGACCTTGGCGTTTCAGATGTTGTTACACAGCATCATCATTTCCTGGCAATCCCTCACCGGCGGTGACCAAGGCTTGATGGGCGGCATTTCTCGCGCGCCATTCCTGGGCATCAATTTGGCTGACCACAATCAATTGTATTGGTTCGCATGTGTCGTGCTGGTCGTGTGTTTGCTGGCAATGCGCCATATCCTTCAGACACCGTTCGGCTACACCTTGCGCATGGTGCGCGACAACGCCGACCGCGCGAAATTTCTCGGCATCGAAGTGTGGCAGGTGCGCTTGAAAGCGTTCGTCATTGCGGGCATTTTCTCCGGCATTGGCGGCATGCTGATGGGGTTGTTCGTCTCCGGCGCATTTCCCGAATTCGCATACTGGACCACGTCGGGTGACGCCATCTTTATGATTATGATCGGCGGTCTGCAAACTTTTATCGGCCCGATGACCGGCGCGGTCGTGCTACTTGCATTGAACGACTTGATCACTAAGTTTACCGAGTATCACGGGTTGGCATTGGGGATCGCAGTGCTCATCTTCACGTTAGGGTTCAAACGCGGCATCGCCGATTTCATGCAGCAAATCGGCGAACGCTGGTTCACCAAAAGAACGCCATGAGCGCAATCTCGTTAAGCGTGCAAAACCTAAACAAGTCCTTCGGTGGCGTGGCCGCGATCCACGATGTGTCTATGGATTTCCTCCGGGGTTCGTTGACGGCCATCATCGGCCCCAACGGGGCGGGCAAGACGACATTTTTCAATCTGATTTCCGGCGCCATCGCGCCCGATAGCGGCAAGGTCGTACTCGAAGGCGACGACATCACCAATATGTCGAGTGCCGAGATCGTGACCAAAGGCATCGGCCGCGCGTTCCAAGTGGCAAAGTTATTCCGCACGTTGACGGTAGAAGAATCGCTCAGGGCGGCGCTCATGTCCCCGGCCGGAAGATCCGCCAACCTCACGCAACGCTTTCCGTTGCCGGAAACCCGCGAGCGCGCCGACGAGACCATGGAGCTGCTAGGCCTTACGTCGAAAGCAAAATCCATCTCGGGAAATCTTTCCCATGGCGATCAAAAATTGATGGACATCGCTCTTGCACTCGCCATGAAGCCGAAAATATTATTGCTCGATGAGCCGGTCGCCGGCATGGGCCCAGAAGAGCGCAACAGGATGATCGAGACCGTTTATCGCTTGTGGCAGAAGGGCGGACTGACCTTGATTTTCATCGAACACGATATGGACATCGTGTTTCGCATCGCCCAGACCGTGAACGTGCTGTGCTACGGCAAATTGTTAGCGCACGGCACGCCCAACCAAATTCGCAACAATGAAGCGGTGATCGAGGCCTATCTGGGCGTAGCCCATGTTGATCCCGCATGAGCATCCTGACCGCCCAGGGCCTGGAAGTTTTCTACGACACCAGCCAGGTGTTGTTCGGCATGTCGCTCACGATCGAGCAAGGCGAAACGCTGGCGCTCCTCGGTCGCAACGGCGCCGGCAAGAGTACCACCATGAAAGCCATCGCCGG
>JALYOK010000320.1 GCA_030856925.1 Pseudomonadota bacterium | reverse complement strand
CAACCACACAGTCCATCCCCACCGTGTCATGAACCACGCGCCGAACACACCGCCGAGCATTGCGATGTGGCCAGTAGTCACGCTCAGCACTTTGGAGGTGGAAAACATGACGTTGTAAGCGAGCGCGGTCGCAGCGTAGAGCGCGCCCATGGCGAGGCCGGAGAGGATTACAGCAAGCATTTAGGGCAGCTCAAGGAGCCGGCTTAAAGCTGCCATCCTTAAATGTGTTGGCGATGCTCATTACGATATTGTGATCGGGAAAGCCATTGCGCTGCTGCGCGCTCCATGAGTAGGTCGCATACACACCTTTGAACTCCTTGGTGTCTTCCAACGCTTTTTGGATTGCCGCCGGGCCTGTGGAACCTGCTTTGTTGATCGCGTGCTCAATAATTTTCACCGTGTCGTAGCCGAGCGCCACCCACCAAAACATGAAGTCGATTTCGCCGCCCCCTAGCTTCGCGCGCATCTTGTCGATCAAAACTTGAGTTCGCGGGGGCAACTTGCCGTCCGCACTGTAGGTCGTGCTGACGTAGCCGGTAGCGTAAGCGTTGTCCCAGTATGCCGGCTTGTTGAGCAGCTTGCGTATCGGCGCGGCCATGATAGCGGCATGGCCAACGATAGGCACATTCCAATTCATGTCGCCGCGTGTATTGACGATGCGCGCAATCAGACCCGTGGCGGCGGACCAAGGCATAATCACGTCTGCGCCGGCGGCTTTAGCCTTAGTGAATTCGTCGGTGAGATCGGTTTTGTTGGGATCGATCAACACACTGTAAACCGGCTTTACACCCGCTTTTTCCAACAAGTCAATCGCGGTCTTCGCGCTCGACGTCCCGTAACCACTGGTATCGCCGATCACGGCAATCTTCGATTTTTTCAGCCGGCCTAGCACGTAAGCGTTGGCGGCTTCGATCCACTGGCGATTGGTGTTGATCAGGCGAAACGCGCGAGGATATTTTTTTGCATCGGTTAGTTCATCAACGGTGCCGATGATGAGGTTCGGAATACCGGCCTTGGCGATTATGCCGACGGTAGCGAGGGATTCACCGGAATTCACGGGGCCGATAATGACATTCACTTTGTCACTGAAGGCGAGTTGCTGGGCAAAATTAACCGCTTTCGTTGGATCACTTGCGGTGTCGCGGGTAATGAGTTCGATCTTTTTGCCGCCGATACCACCGGCGGCGTTGATTTCGTCGACGGCGAACTGCACACCTTGGTTCTCGGCGATCGCGGCAGATGACAAGGGACCCGTGAGGGAAGATAACCAGCCGATCTTAATGGTCGTCTGCGCCCAACTCGTGCTGGCGAGCAAACTGAAACTCAGCAAGATCGCACGCCGAAACCATATTTGTTTACACATGGAATGCCCTCGAAATTATTATTTGCGCAGAACGCTTTACCCGTTATGGATTCTCTCTTGCCGCTGACCCTGTGTCAAACCGTCCACTAACAAGCTGTTGGAAAAGTCGAATACCTTTGTCATTCTGAGCGAAACGAAGAATCTGCTTTACAGTGGGTTGATTAACGGCGGCAAGCAGATTCTTCGCTAGGCTCAGAATGACAAAGGAGAATTTTTTCGTCAACTGCTAATTCGACGAATCAACGTCGATATGTGACAATCCTTAACAACGATATTGCATCTATCCGGACGGAAATTCATGAGCAAAACAATTCGTATTGGCGCAGGCTCAGCTTGGTGGGGAGACCGTATCGAACCCGCGCGGCTCAACGCCGAACAAGGCAACCTTGACTACCTGTGTTTTGAGACCATGGCGGAAGCGACGGTGTCCGCCGCTCAGGTACGCGTGCGGCGCGACCCGACTTTCCCCGGCTTCGATACATATCTCGACGATCGCATGCGGGCCGTATTGCCGGGCTGCCTCAAGCGCGGCGCCAAGATCATCAGCAACCAGGGCTGGATCAATCCCAATGGCGCGGCGGAGCGCATAGTCCACTGGCTGCGCGAGTTTGGCGCAAAAGGCATTAAGGTCGCTGCCGTGTCGGGCGGCATGATCACGGATCGCGTGCTTGAAATCACCGACACGATATTGGAAACCGGCAAGCCCACTGCGAGCTTAGGCGCCGACATCGTTTCCGCCGAAGTGTATTTGGGTGCGGAACCGATTGTCGCCGCGCTTAACCAAGGCGCCCGTATTGTCGTCACCGGGCGTGTGGCGGATCCATCGATTTTCATGGCGCCGATGATGTACGAATTCGGTTGGGACGCGCTCGATCACATGCGCTTGGGTCGTGGCAACGGCATCGGTCATCTGTTGGAATGCGGCGCGCAAGTGACGGGTGGTTATTTCAGCGACCCGGGATTTAAAGACGTTCCCGAGCCTTGGAATCTCGCTTTTCCCATCGCGGAAGTGGAAGAGGACGGCAGCGCGGTGATCACCAAGGTTGCCGGCACGGGCGGCGCGGTCAATCTCATGACCATCAAGGAGCAATTGCTCTACGAAGTTCACGATCCGGCGAACTACATCACGCCGGATGTCGTAGTGGATTTCACCACCACGCAGCTCGAAGAAATTGCCCTCAATCGTGTGCGTGTGACGCACATTTCCGGTAAACCGCGCACGCCCACGCTGAAAGTTTCCATCGGCTGTATCGAAGGCCTCATCGGCGAAGATATGTTTTTCTACGCCGGGCCCGGTGCGCTGCGGCGGGCGCAACTGGCGAAGCGCATCTTGGAGGAACGCTTCAAAATTGTTGATCTCAAGGCTGAAGAAATTCGCATCGATTTCCTTGGCCTCAACGCCATTCACGGCGCCATGTCGCCGGCCAATCAACCGGAGCCCTATGAGATCGCCGTGCGCGTGGCGGCGCGCACCAAGACCCGGGAAGAAGCCGACAAAGTCGGCCGCGAAGTGGACGGAATGGCGGTATCCGGGGTCGGCATGACGGGTAAACGCGTGCCCCATCAGGAACGCACCCGCGAAATTATTGGCGTGTGGTCAGCGCTGGCGCCGCGCGAAAAAATCACGCCGTCCATCACTTTTTACGAGAGCTAAATCATGAATGTGATGCTGCAGCATGTTGCCCACGCTCGCTCAGGAGACAAGGGCAATACGTCGAATATTTCCGTAATCGCGTACCACCCAGCGCTTTATCCACACCTAAAAGCGCAGCTTACGGCCGAGAAATTTAAAGCGTTTTACGCTGGCGTGGTCAAAGGCAATGTCACGCGCTACGAAGTTGACGGCTTGGCCGCGCTCAACTTTGTCGCCGAAGGCGCGTTGGGTGGCGGCGTCTCTCGCAGTCTGTGCTTGGACAACTACGGTAAATCGCTGTCGGCTGCAATCTTGGGCTTTCAGTTGGATATTCCCGACGAATTACAAGTTTATTTCAAAGGCTATGCCATCCCGTGATGTAAACACACCCACGCCACGAGCCAATCCCGGTGCGCCTCTCAGGCCATGCCGTGCCATGAGGCAAGCGGGGTGCGGGCCCTGGGGCGTTGGGATCTTTCGCACTCGAGCCAACCAGAGGTCGGGCTATGAAGAAAACCGCCGCTGAACCCTGCCGTGAACGCCGCTTGAAACCGGCAAGACCAAGATCTCGATTCGAAAGGTCTATCTGCCGCTTGCCACGGGGCAAGGTCCGGCCTGAAATGCGCGCGGCATCGTCATCGCGCCGAATAAAAAGCCATGCACCGGGGGAAAGCGGCTGATGGCGATACCGCCTCAGATCAGTGCATCGCGCGAGTAATCCCAGCTCGAAAATGCCAGTCGCGGCCTAACGTTCTCAATCACTTCCGACTCTCGTATTGG
The DNA here is from genome assembly GCA_030856925.1 of Pseudomonadota bacterium. GTDB lineage: Bacteria > Pseudomonadota > Gammaproteobacteria > Burkholderiales > JALYOK01 > JALYOK01. The sequence continues at coordinate 1,452 of JALYOK010000320.1, read as the reverse complement.
CTGCGCACGTGGCCCACTACTCGCTACCCCACGTCTTACGCTGCTTGACACGACACATGGCATAGCTCTTGCTCGACATTTTTTGACAGGGTGCAACGCGCTGGCCGCATCTTGGGGCTTGGAGTATTATCATCAAAAAACCATGTTGCATGTCTCTCGTACGCTGAAGTTCGCTTAAATGGAGGAAGGAAGAATGGCTAAGGAGATTTTCTGCGCCTTCGGCGTGGACGTGGATGCCGTCGCAGGTTGGCTAGGTTCTTACGGCGGCGAGGATTCACCCGATGACATTTCGCGCGGGATGTTCGCGGGCGAAGTCGGCACCCCGCGCCTCGTGAACCTATTCAAACGTTTCGGGATTAAGACCACCTGGTTCATTCCCGGTCACTCGATCGAGACCTTTCCCAAGCAAACTGAGATGGTGGTCGAAGCCGGCCACGAGATCGGCATTCACGGCTACTCCCACGAAAATCCCATTGCGATGACGCGCGAGCAGGAAGAAGAAGTGCTCGACAAGTGTATCGATCTGGTGAAGAAAGTTTCCGGCAAACGCCCGACCGGCTACGTCGCGCCCTGGTGGGAGTTCAGCACTGTCACCAACGAGCTGCTGTTGAAGAGAGGCATCAAGTACGATCATAGCTTGATGCACAACGATTTCACGCCCTACTACGTGCGTGTCGGCGACAAGTGGACGCCGATCGACTACTCGAAAAAGCCGCGCGAATGGATGGTGCCGCTCACGCGCGGCACTGAAACCGATTTGATCGAGATCGGAGGCAATTGGTATCTCGACGACCTGCCGCCCATGATGTTCATCAAGAAGGCGCCCAACAGCCACGGATTCGTGAATCCGCGCCACCTGGAAGAAATGTGGCGCGACCAGTTCGATTGGGTGTATCGCGAGATGGACTACGCCGTTTTCTGCTTTACCATTCATCCGGACGTCTCGGGGCGGCCGCAGGTGCTGATGATGTTGGAGCGGCTGTATCATTACATCATTCGCCATCCCGGCGTGAGATTCACCACGTTCAACGAAATCGCCGACGATTTCGGCAAACGCTTTCCGCGCAAGGGTAAAAAGAAGTAACTGGGCAAGGGCATGGAAGCTATCGACAGTTGGCGAAACCGCAAGACGCTGATCCTAAGCCGCACCGAGATGATGGGATTGCTCACGCCCGCGGAGTACAACGCCTGTGTCGAGCAAGCCTATCGCATGCACGGCGAGCGGCGTTTTTACATGGACCCAAAGCAGCATATCGTGCTCGACAAGTATCCCGGCGAGTGGGAGGCGATGCCGTCCTATATCGAAGAGCCGGAGGCGGCCGCGTGCAAATGGGTGTCGATCCGCGAGCGCAATCGCGAGAAATACAATCTACCCACGGTGTTCTCGATCTTGATCTACACCCATCCCGAAACCGGTTTCCCGCTTGCCATTTGCGACGGCAGCTACCATAC
>JALYOK010000281.1 GCA_030856925.1 Pseudomonadota bacterium | reverse complement strand
CGAACCCCTGGAACGGCAACACATTCCGGCTGATTTGCCCTGGATTGTTCGGTGATCGCCAGCGACTGCGCTCGACTAGGTGACGCCTGAGGAGTTCAACGCATGAGTGAAGCCGGAGCAGATGGCTGGATGGCGATTAGCACGTGATGACCCTTAAAGACGCGCCATAATAGACGCGCCCACGTTTGTGGCCTACAATATGTTCCTACATAAAAAGGAATTATCATGAAATCGGTTAACGTGCGAGAACTCAAGAACAATCCTTCCGAAGCGTTGCGCATGGCCCGCGACGATATGGTCGTGGTGATGAATCGTGATGAGCCGCAAGCGTTACTTGTCCATCTCTCCGACGAGGGTTTGCTCGCCGAGGACGGCGTGCGCGCTGCCATGGCGGTTTCGCTCTATCGCGATGGCAGTCTCGCGCTCGGGCGTGCGGCTAGGCTCGCGGGAATGGCGCCTGCAATGTTTATGCAGCTCCTCTCTCAGCGCGGCCTATCCATCATGAAAGGAGATTCAGCGACGCTACGTGAAGACATCGAAACATTGGACGCGTGGCTCGCCAAATAGTCCTGGCGGACGCGAGTCCGCTGATCGCGCTCGGAATCGCCGGCCAACTACCCTTACTGCGAGCACTGTTCGGGAAAGTCAAAACCACCGCTATCGTTTTAGGCGAAGTCGCGCCAGGTGGAGAGCGGCCGCTGCCCGCGGAGGCCGAAATTCTTCAAGCCGTCCGAGCGAAGTGGCTAACCCTACTGGACCGAGACTGGAGCGAACCGGTATTTACGTTCCTGGATCCCGGCGAAGCGAGTGTGCTGCGTGCCGCTTCGAATTTACGCGCCTCATGCCTGCTCTTAGTCGATGATTTACCCGCACGGGCAGCCGCTAAGAATTCGGGATTTGCTGTAACGGGAACCGCCGGCATTCTGGTAAGCGCTAAGCGGCGCGGTCTACTGCCCGCGGTCCGTCCCGTATTGGAAACGTTACACGCAAAGGGTTTTCGGCTATCGGCCCAATTGATCAAAGGGATCATGGTTGAAGCAGGCGAAAGCTGACGCGATCGGTGTGGAACCAATTTCGCGATCAGTTGCCGTCGCGCTATCTCGGGGACTTCTTTAGACTGTGCCCTCTTCGCCACTCTACTCCTTCCGGCGATGGCAACTCATTAGAGCTTTGAGTCGATCGGGCGCGAGCACGATATAAATGCGCAATGCTTTGTTCCGCGTTGCATAAGCAATCGGTGCGGTTGAAGTCAGTTCATTACGACGCCACCATCTACGTGATACGACTGTCCCGTGATGTAGTCGGAATCTGCGCTTGCCAAGAAAAGCGCCATACCGGTTATGTCTTCAGGCGTTTCAGGCCGCTTCATCGGAATTGCGCGAATGCGCTCCTGCCACACCGAGCCGAGTGGGCGTTGGTCTTGCTCGCTCCACTCGCGATCGATCTGCGTCCACATATCGGTGCCTACCGCGCCCGGACAGATGCTGTTTACCGTCACTTGCGGCGCAAACTCCAGCGCTGCGGTTTGGGTGATGTTAATTGCTGCGGCTTTGCTCGCGGCGTAGGCGCCGAGCATCGCACGGCCTCCGCGACCGGCGATCGAGGCGATGTTGATAATTTTGCCCCGAGGACGATCTTCGCCTAGAGGCGGTTGCTGAAGCATTTGTCGCGCGCCGGCTTGCAGCGCGAAAAATAACCCGCGTGTGTTAACTGCATGGATGAAGTCCCAGTCCTCCGGCGTGGTGTTCAACAACGAACGCACGCGTATGACACCCGCGTTGTTGACCAGCACATCCAGACGCCCAAATTGATTGACGACGCGCGTTACCATAGTCTCGCTCTGGGCCGGTTCGCGCACATCAACCACAAAAGCGTCGGCAGCGGCCCCGAACGCGCGCGCTTGCTCCGCTACGCCGCGTGCATTTGTCTCATCGAGATCGACCACAACGATTTTGGCGCCTTCGTGTGCATAGCGCAGCGCGATCGCCGCACCAATTCCGCGGCCTGCACCCGTGATAAGAGCCACACATCCTTCTAATTTATTCATTTCAGTTAAACCTCCCATACTGCTAGTCGCTAATCAAAGGTGCAGTTTATTACAAAGGGCTTTTTCCTTTCACGCACTTTGCTCAAGAAAAGCACGGCAACCGGATGCACACCTAAGACTCTTGCCGCTGTATGATTGTCGACATGGGCCCGGTTCCGCTGGGCTATGCCGATAGGTGAAGCAGCCTGAGTTTCGCTAAGACCCTGTTAGACGCACTCTTGCAATTAGCCATGATAGATTGTTATGCTGATCCACCGGTTCATTCTCGCTTCAGCGTTGACAAAGTGGCGCCTTCCGCAGACACTGGCCCGCGGCTGCTCTGACAACATATGATGATGAGTTAGAGATTTGGATAGTAATGACAAACGGCATCACGAAAACCTCAGAAAGCAAGTCCGGCCAAGCGCGCGTCTTCGATGCGCTGGTCATTGGCGCCGGGTTTAGCGGCCTCTATCAATTACTTTGCCTACGCGATCGGCTTGGTCTTTCAGTCCAAGTGCTGGAGGCAGGCGAAGGCGTCGGAGGCACTTGGTACTGGAATCGCTACCCCGGCGCGCGCTGCGATTCCGAAAGCCATTCCTACTGCTACTCGTTCTCCGATGAGCTAATGCGCGAATGGGAATGGTCGGAACGGTATCCGGGACAGCCGGAAATCATGCGTTATCTCAACCATGTCGCCGACCGTTTCGACCTGAAGCGAAATATTCGCTTCAACACCCGAGTGACCGCCGCGCACTACGATGGCATAGGAAATAATTGGCGCGTGAGCACCGAGGGCGGCGAGGAGTTTGAGGCCCAGTTCCTGATCACCGCCGTCGGTTGCCTGTCTACGGCCAATATCCCGAATATCCCGGGCCTTAAGACTTTCGCTGGACGCTGGTACCACACCGGTCAATGGCCCCATAAGGGAGTCGATTTTACCGGCAAGCGGGTTGGACTGGTCGGCACCGGCTCCACCGGCATCCAGGCCGCCCCGGTGATCGCCGAGACCGCCGCCCATATGACGGTTTTCCAGCGCACCGCGAACTACAGCGTGCCGGCCCGCAATGCGCCCTTGACCCAGGAGTTCAAGCACTACATCAAACAAAATGCCGCCGAGATCCGGCAGATGATGCACGCGACCACTAACGGCCATCCCTTTCCCATCGACGGCCGCTCTGCGTTAAAAACTTTACCAGAGGAAAGGCAGGCCTTGTATGAGGCGGCATGGCAGAAAGGCGGCTTGCAATTCCGCGCCACCTTCAGCGACTTGCTGGTGGACAAGGCGGCAAACGACACGGCGGCCGAGTTCCTCCGCGCCAAGATTCGGGAGATCGTAAAGGACCCGGCGACTGCGGCCACGCTGGCCGATATCGACCATCCTTATGCGGCGAAACGGCCGCCGATCGACACCGACTATTTTGAAACCTTCAACCGCGACAATGTGGCGCTGGTTGATATCAAAGCCGCGCCCATCGAGCAGATCACAGCGCAGGGCATCCGCACGCGGGATGCCGAGTACCCGTTGGATATCATTGTCTTTGCCACGGGATTTGACGCCATGACCGGTCCGATGTTGCGCATGGACATTCGCGGGCGCGACGGCCGGTCGCTGGCGGAGGCATGGGCATCGGGGCCGCGCAACTATCTCGGCCTGCAGGTCGCGGGCTTCCCGAATCTATTCACCGTGACGGGGCCCGGCAGCCCATCGGTGCTATGCAACATGCCGGTTGCGATCGAGCAGCATGCAGAGTGGATCACCGACTGCATTGCCTATATGCGCCAACATGGCCTGCAACGCATTGAGACCAAGGACGAGGCGATGGATGCGTGGGTGGCAGAGGTCAACGCCGCCGCTGAGGCCACGCTGCTGCCGCAGGCGACGCATTCCTGGTACCTTGGCGCGAATGTGCCAGGCAAGCCGCGTGTTTTCATGCCGTATGCCGGCGGGATGGCGCATTACCGAAACATCTGCGCCGATGTCGCCGCCAGGAACTATGAGGGCTTCATCCTGAGCGTCTGAGGCGCTCAGCCGTTGTACCGTCAGGCACGGCAAGAACAACATGCACCGATCCGAGGCAAAGATCATAGTAAAGCAAACTGCCATGGCCGGAACTCTGCAATGCAGTTACTGCGTCCGCTTACGTAATCTGCAGC
>JALYOK010000246.1 GCA_030856925.1 Pseudomonadota bacterium | reverse complement strand
ATCAATCGCCACCTGTCTTGGCGCGTGGGCGCTGCACATTGCCTTTTTTTGCCACGACACGTTCGATCATTCACAGTGCCTTATTTCCCGGCAATGACGGACTGTGTCGCCGAGTCATGCGCCGCGTGTTCTCGCCGCCACACGCTGAACGTCCACAGCGCACTCAGCCCGTCGGAAAGCGCGAATAGGAGCGCCAGCGTGCCGGGAATGATTCCAAGCCACCACGATACCGCCATGATAGGCGGCACTAGCGGACGATCCAGCAAACTGGCGAACACGAACCCTTGCGCGTTGAGGCGTCCGCTGACGATGTAGAGCATGCCCACACCTCCGGCCAATAGCCCCACCAGGCGTAGGTAATTGGCGGCTTGGTCGCTGAGCGGCGGCAGATGCAGAAGCCACGCAGCAAAATGCGGAGCGAACAGCAGTCCCGCCGCCTCCGCCGCCACGATCCAGCCGAATATCTCCACCGTGCGCGCCGAGCGCGCTTGGCCTTCGGCACGGATCACCTTGTATAGCATTTGTTGAAATGGGCCCATCGTCCTCCTCTCCTGTCGTGTGAGTTAGATCAGCATTTATTTTCGACCAACATCGTTAAGCTGGCGCCAAACGAATGCGTCCCCGTCTTCAATACGAGCGCGGCAACGCAAGCACCCGCTCGGCGATATAGTTCAAAATCATATGCGGGCTGACCGGCGCGATCCGGCAGATCATCACTTCGCGCAGATAGCGCTCGACGTGGTATTCCTTGGCGTAGCCGTAGCCGCCGAGTGTCATGACCGCCGTTTGGCATGCTTTGAACCCGGCTTCGGCGCCGAGGTATTTCGCAGCGTTGGCTTCCGCTGCGCAGGGTTGGCCGGCATCGTACAATGAGGCGGCTTTGAGCATCATCAGATTCGCCGCTTCGAGTTCCATCCAGCATTCGGCGAGCGGGTGCTGGATGCTTTGGTTTTGGCCAATCGGCCGACCAAACACGATTCGTTCTTTGGCATAATTCGCCGCTCGCTGCAGCGCTGCCTGGCCGATGCCGACTGCTTCGGCGCCGACCAGAATTCTCTCGGGGTTGAGGCCGTGCAAAAGATACTCGAAGCCGCGGCCTTCTTCGCCGATGCGATCGGCAACCGGTACCGGCAGCGCGTCGATGAAAAGTTGATTGGAGTCGACTGCGGCGCGTCCCATCTTATGGATTTCGCGCACTTCGACATGGCGACGATCGAGATCGGTATAAAACAAGCTTAAGCCCAGCGTTGGTTTGGCCACCTTTTCAATCGGCGTCGTGCGCGCGAGGATCAACATTTTCTGAGCGACCTGCGCTGTCGAAATCCACACTTTTGCGCCGGAGATCAAGTAATGCTCGCCGTTATGCTGGGCCTTGGTTTGCAGATGCGCGGTGTCCAAGCCCGCGTTCGGCTCGGTGACGGCAAAGCACGCTTTCTCATGACCTGCGATCAGCGGCGGCAGCCAGCGTTGCTTCTGTTTATCCGTGCCGAACACCACCACCGGGTTGAGCCCGAAAATATTCATATGTATCGCCGAGGCGCCACTCATGGCTGCGCCCGATGCGGCGATGGTTTGCATCATCAGCGCGGCCTCGATGATGCCCAGCCCGGCGCCCCCGTAAAGTTCGGGCATGGCGATGCCGAGCCAGCCGGCTGCGGCGAACGCGCGATGGAACTCATGCGGGAACTCGGCATCTCGATCTTTGGCGAGCCAATAGTCGTCGCCGAATTGCGTGCAGAGACGTTGCACGTTGGCGCGGATGGCTTCTTGGTCGGCGCTGAGCGAAAAACCCGTCATGGTTCCGCCGTCACGCCGCTATTCAACATCTGTGCAATAAGCGCCTCGCCGTAACCGATCTCGCGCAGCACCTCGCGGCTGTGCTCGCCCAGCCGCGGCGCGTGGCGAATAGCGCCAAGCGGCGTCGCCGACCAGCGGGTCGGGCTGCGCAGTTGGCGGATTTTGCCTTCGGTGGGATGGTCGGCCAACTCGAACAATTTGACCGCCTGCAAATGGGCATCGTCGATCAAACCCTCCAACGTTTGCATCGGCATGGCGGGAATGTCGGCGCGGCCGAACGCGTTCATCCACTCGCCGGTGGTGCGCGTTTGCAATACTTCGGCGAGGAACGCATAGACGTCTTTGACGTGCTGCGTGCGGCTGCCCATGTCTTTGAAGCGATGATCGCGCCGCAGCTCGCTGCGACCGATGATTTCAAAGAAAGCTAGCCATTGGCGGTCGGTGTAGATCAGCGTTGCAATATGCCCATCTCGGGTCACATAGGGCCGCCGGTCGGCCGCGAGCGAACGCGGATAGCCGAGACCGGACAGCGGCGGCTCGAATGCATGGCCGTACAAATGCTCGCCGAGCACGAGCCGCGCCATGGTCTCGAACATCGGCACATCGACCGCCTGGCCTTGGCCGCTGCGCTCGCGATGGAATAATGC
>JALYOK010000229.1 GCA_030856925.1 Pseudomonadota bacterium | reverse complement strand
ATCGGCGCTGGAAAAGACCGTGGTCGGAACCGCTTCGCCATCGGCAATAGTGAACTCGTTCTTCATGTCCCATTGATAATTGTCGCAATCGCCACGCATGTCATTCATCGAACGTTTTTCTTGCGTCGAGCACGCAGTGAATGATATCGCCATCGCAGCCAATACAACGGAGAGTAATACGTTCGTCACGAGGTTTCTTCCCGTTCAAAAACGTTACCTTAACGCAATTTCAGTTTCAAAGCAGCGGTCATTAATTTACAATCCGGCAATGAATACAATCACCTCGATCCAAGCGGATTTTTACCGCATTCCCCTGCCGGTGGTATTGTCGGACAGCATGCACGGCGACATGTCCCATTTCGAATTGATCACCGCCCGCGTGCGCGACAGCGACGGCGCGGAAGGCACGGGCTACACCTTCACTCCGGGCGCCGGCGGCGCCGGCGCCCATGTCTTGATCGAGCGCTATCTAAAGCTGGTGTTGATCGGCCAGCAGGCGGACCGCATCGAAGCGCTGTGGCAAAAGATGTGGTGGGCGATCCATTACTGCGGCCGCGGCGGCGCGGCGAGCTTCGCCATTTCGGCCATCGACATGGCGCTGTGGGATCTCGCCGCGAAGCAGGCCGGCAAGCCGCTGTGGCGCTTGCTCGGCGGCTTTGACCCGCGCGTCCCCTGTTACGCCGGCGGCATCGATCTGCAATTCCCGCTCGATAAATTGTTGCGCCAAGCGGACGATTTTAAGGCCCACGGTTTTTGCGCCATCAAGATGAAAGTCGGCCGCGATAAACTCAGCGAAGACGTCGAGCGCGTAAAGAAAATGCGCGAGCATCTCGGCGCGGATTTTCCGTTGATGGCCGACGCCAACATGCGGTGGAGCGTGGACCAAGCCATACGCGCGGCGCGTTCGCTGCAAGAATTTGGCTTGGTCTGGCTGGAGGAACCGACCATACCCGACGACGTCGCCGGCCATGGGCGCATCGTCAAGGAAGGCGGCCTTCCCGTTGCAACGGGGGAAAATTTTCATAGTCTGTACGATTTCAAAAATTTCATCGCGGCGGGTGCGGTCACGTTTCCGGAACCCGATGTCACCAATTGCGGCGGCGTAACGGTGTTCATGAAAGTCACCCGGCTCGCGGAGGCGTTCAACCTGCCCGTCACATCCCACGGCGCCCACGATGTCACGGTGCAATGCCTCGCGGCGGCGCCGAATCGCTCGTATCTTGAAGCCCATGGCTTCGGCCTGGATCGCTACATCGAGGAGCCGCTGCGTATCGAGGAAGGTTTCGCGCTCGCGCCGGAGCGGCCGGGCCACGGCGTGGAGTTTGATTTCAATGCATTGGAAGCCCATCGGGCATGACCCCTCTGAAAGCCTTATCCAGCTTACCGCTTGGCAATGCCATGCCTGACAGGCAAGCTGTATGAGGCTCTCCGGCATGCCTTTATTGAAGCGCCACGCCGTGCGACAATTGATAACGGTTTATTGGTTAAAAACAATCCTGCTGCGTACCCGCGGCCCCCAAACTTGAAAGAGGAAATCATGATGCGTCTACCCTTACACACGATTTGTGCTGCCTTCCTATTGGCGCTGATCGCTGCCGCGCCCGCGCGCGCCGCCATCGCCGACGACATTAAAGCAACGGAAGACGAGCGTATCGCCGCCTATCTATCCGGTAACGTAGAACCGCTACAGAAGATATTCGCGGACGAAATGGAATATGTTCATTCGTCCGGGATTTCGGACAACAAGTCGAAAGTCATCGAGAGCTTCACCTCCGGCGATCTCAAAATTACCAAGTTCGACCGCGAAGGCGAAAAAATTCAGCAAGTGGGCAGCGTAGTGATCGCGTCTGGAATCGGCCATGTTGAACTGACCATGAAAGGCAAGGCCGCGAAGTTCGATCTGCGTTATTCGGCGGTCTATGCGAAGCGCGCCGGCGTGTGGCAGATTTTTTATTACCAGGGTACGCGGCTGCCGAAAGCAGACTAGCAAATTCTTCTGCGTCAACGCAAACGGGGCGCGATTCGCCCCGTTTTTATCGGTTCGACAAGCAAATCAGCCGGTGATGCGGCGCTTGTATTCGCCGCTGGCGGTATCGATCTCGATGCGATCGCCGGTCTCGCAAAATAGCGGAACCGGGACGTTAAGGCCGGTCGAAATCGTCGCGGGCTTTAACACCTTGCCCGAAGTGTCGCCGCGAATTGCGGGTTCGGTGTAAGTAATCTGGCGCACGACGGAACTCGGCAACTCCACCGAAATCGCGCGGCCGTCATAAAACACCACGCCGCAGGGCAAACCCTCTTCCAGGTAGTCGAGCGCAACGCCCATGCTGTCTTTCTCGATTTCGTACTGGTTGTAGTCGGCATCCATGAACACGTACATGGGATCGCCGAAGTAGGAATAAGTGACGTCCTTGCGCTCCAAGGTCAAAAGTTCGAGCTTGTCGTCGGCCTTATAGACCGTTTCGCTGCCGGAACCGGACAACAGGTTCTTCAGCTTCATTTTGACCACGGCTGCGCTGCGGCCACCTTTGTTATATTCGGTTTTTAGAATGACCATCGGGTCTTTGCCGACCATAATCACGTTGCCGGAGCGAAGTTCTTGAGCCTGTTTCATCGGAGTCTCGAAAAGCTACTGAATGGGAACGCGCGATTTTAACAGGTTATAGCTAAAATTCACCAAGCTAGACGCAAGGTCCGTCTGTCGCGCCAAATTTTCTGACCATCGATCAGCGTGACTTGCCGCCGCGGCAAGCGTGTCCGCCATTTCGCCCCATGCACCGATGCCGAGGTCGTCGCCGTTCCAGCCACGCCAAAACGATCGCGTGTTGTTGGCCGACGCGGCGTCCATGCCGGCGCAAAAAAGATCGAGAAAAGCATCCAGCTTGATGCGATGTGCATCGTTTTGCTGCCGATAGATGTGCCAGACAAACGGCCGCGCCGCCCATTGGGCGCGCACGAAGGAATCTTCGCCTCGGACAAAATTAACATCGCACGCCCAGAGCAATCGATCGTAGCGCTCATGCTCGAGGAAAGGAATGACCCTCACGGACAGGTTACCGGCAGCGTAGGTTCGATTCACCTTGATTGAACGCGCCGCAAAAAATCTCGCCAACGCGCTTGAAACGACGCCTCCTGGCACTAAGCACGTGACGCGCGAAGGCGCCGCCGCCCACTGCGCCAACAGCGTTTCCAGCGCCGGATTGTCGTAGCAAAAAAGGCTGACACGCGATTCGCCACAATTTGGCAGTTCCATTCCCAGGGTCCGCCAAAATTCCGCGAGCGCTTTCGGATTTCGTTGGAACTTGTCGCGCTGCGCGATAAGATCTCGCTCACGCAACAGTCCGCCGGTGCCGGCAACAAAACCCGGAAAGAAAAAATACTTGGCCAGCGTCGTCTGCGGCGAAGGCAATGCATGGCTTTCCGTCACCCATTTTTCCGCCGAGAGATATTCAAGGTTGATCCAAAGCGGCGCCCGCGACTTCGCAGCCATCGCGGCTTGAAATGCGGCGGGAAGTTCGCAGCCAAACGCTTCGACCACGACATCGCCGGGAACCGCATCGGGAAACGGTTCGCACCATCGATGCACACGGATGGCCGCGATCCGCTGGCTATCCCTGGATACATCGATCGCGGGGCATAAGCGTGCGAACGAGTCGAGATTATCCACCCAGAGCCGCACCGCCATTGTGTGGTCGGCCGCAAGCTGCCGCGCGAGTCGCCAGCAAACGCCGATGTCGCCATAGTTATCGACGACTCGGCAAAAAATATCCCAGGTTAAAATCAAGCGCTAAGGACAATCGGTGCTAAGGCGCTGCGCTTCGAACTCGGACTGAAACGGAATCGCCTGGCCATACGGCGTGAGTGACGAGGTGATGAGTTTGCCGGCTATCTTGCCGCCGCCCGCCTCGGAAATCAGCAACTCCGCCGTCACACTTTTACATTCCTGAGTAATCGTCACGATGTCCCCGTCAACCTTGGCGACCGGCGGTCTACAACTTTCATCGCCTGCGGTATTGCCCGCATAGATGATCCACCAGCTCCAATCGGGTGTCTTGACGCATTCCTTCATCACGCTCGTTCGATCGGCGAAATCGACCACAGTAATCTGCCACAGGCCCGGCGCGGCGACGGGGGCGGCGGCGTGGACCACTGCCGTGATCAACGTGACTACCAAGCTTGCGAGCCTGAGGAAAAGGGATCGGATTTTCATCAGCGAGGTGAATCGATGTCGAAACTCTCCGCGCTCAACTTCGGAACAACCGAGCGCATCGCAACCAAGAGATTCATTGATATCTGTCAGAAAGCTCGTTACCGTCGTAATATACCATGCTGGAGAGCCAATGACCCGAGGCCACCCCGTATCCATGGGGCTCTCCAGGCAACCCGCTGTGCCTTAACAGGAGTTGTTTTGCAGCGGACCAAGGTATGAACCTGCACGAGCATAGGCGTCCTGGTCAACCCATAATACTGCCGCACGCTGAAGTCGTCGGAAAACCATAACCGCAAATCAACGGTCCGGGTTTGTCAGAATCCCCCGTTCGAACACCGCAATCTGCGCGCCGGTGCGCAAGAAATTCTCGACCTCCACCAGTGAAAATGCATTTAAATTCATTGATTTAACCCCTCTACATTACAGAAAAGCATCACCTAGACAAAGCAAAAAGAGTGGCTACAACACAAGTACAAGGCCCCGCTTCCTATTAAGAACACGGTGGCCGAAAACCACAAAAGGCATAGAACCATGAAAACTTATTCGTACTCATCGGAAACCATGCAGCGCCAACTCGAAGAAGCCAAAGCTTATCTGCGGGCGCGAGGAAAATACGTAATCGACAAGGGCAATAATTGGCATTTCTCCCACACCGTGCAATGGGATGAATATAAAAAGTTGGCACGAGCTGCGCAGCTCCAAGCGGCCTAGCAATACCCTAGCGCGACGATTCTGCTTCGTAATCAGCGACGTCGAATCGCCGCGTGAGGTTGCGAAATTTCCAGGTATAACCGGGCCAAAGGGTGGTGTTGCGGCCGTTGCGATCGAGATACCAACTGCGGCAACCCGTGCCCCATACGGCCTTCTTCAAGAATCGCTGTAGGCCATCGTTGTAGCGCCGTAACACCTCCGAGCGCAGAATCAAGCTCTTCAAATCTTCCCGGCGTAAATGCTGGACCGCGCCAAGGATGTAGTTCACCTGGCTCTCGATTGGACGTTCTTAGGACTGCAACTCAAATCATGCGTCGGAAGGCGCTGCGCTTTTCCAACCTACAAGTTCTCGTAACCACATCAATGATGGCCGTAAATCTCCTTGTTGACCAAATTATCCATGTCGGGATGGCCGTCCAGTACGGACAAAACGTTGCGTACCAGTGAGATCGCCATACGGTCCAATGCTTCGCTCGTGACACCGGCCATATGCGGCGCCAGCACCACGTTGGGCAGTTTAAGCAGTGGATTCCGTGGTTCCGGCGGCTCGCGCTCGAGTACATCCAAGCCGGCACCCGCGATACGCCCGGTCGTCAGTGCCGTGTGCAAGTCTGCTTCGTCGATGATGCCGCCGCGCGCCGTGTTCACGATGAACGCCGTCGATTTCATGCGCGCAAACTGCTCTTCCGCCAGCATGCCGTTGGTCTCTGTCGTTTTCGGGCAATTGATAGAAATGAAGTCCGCCTTCGCCAAGGCGTCATTCAGATTGGGCTCGGATTGGCAACCGGCGCCACTGATCTTGGCGCCGTCCACGTAGGGATCGTAGACGCACACATGCATGCCAAGCGCCAGACACATCTTAGACAACCGAGTGCCGATCCTGCCGAACCCGACGATCAAGACTGTCTTTTCGAACAGATCCATCGGCAACCCTCGCGCCATGCGTTGACCCCAACGGTTTTCCGCCACCATCGCATGGAATGCCGTGCCGCGTTTGGCCAGTTCCAGCATGAGGTAAAGCGAATGCTCCGCCACGGACGGCGAATTCGCAACGCCGGTAATCATCAACGGAACCCGCGCGCGCGTGAGCGCGGCGACATCGATCATGTCATACCCCACCCCGTGTCGCGCGACGACTTTGATGTTGCTACCCGCCTTGAGTTCCGCTTCGCCAAAGGGTGTCAGGCTCAAGCCCACGCCATACGCGCCCGCGAGCAGCGCATGAAATTCCAATGTGGCAATATTCATGTCGAAGGACACCGCCTCGATATCCGATCGTTCCCGCACCACTTGCCAACCGGCCTGCGACATCGATGATGGTAGAAGAATTGTTTTCTTGGACATCGTTCCGCTTTTCAGATGATGATTCGATTATTGTACGCAAATTGGCATAGCCAGTAGGGCGGAACAGCAAAGCGCCCTGGGTGGCCTTGGGCCATTCCGCCGTATGCGAAGCGTCAACTACGCTCACCCACATCGAAATCCGCACCAGCCTCCGCCCAATCAATGGGATAAACACCCGCATCTACAAATCGTGAAAACGAAGAATACGGCCAATCCCTTACCCTCACGACATGCCCATGTTTCACAGGATTGAAATGCACATAATCCACGTGTCGAGCGTAATCCAAGTCATCGCGAATAGTGTGTTCCCAATAACGCCGTTGCCAGATACCCCATTCGCCTTTAGCAAGGCGCACGGCAGACAACCCCTCCGTTTTAGGGATCGATTTCGCGAACACGATTTTGATCGCCTTCCAACGAGATGGGTAATCCACATCGCCCGGCGGCAATGTCCAAATGCAATGCATGTGATCGGGTAACACCGCCCAGCAATCGATATGAAACGGCCGCGCTGTGCGAACCTTGCGTACAGCATCGCGCAATGCGTCGATAATGTCGACGAGCAAGCGAGACTTGCGTTCGAGTAGATTAACGGTGAAGAAATACGTTCCGCCCGGAACGCGATGGCGGCGGTAATTGGGCATCGGAGGATTCTACTTGTTGCGACGTCTGCATACGGCGGAATGGCCCAAGGCCACCCAGGGCGCTGCGCTTTTCCGCCCTGCCGCGCTCGATCTTAGGCGGCGAAGGCCAGCCTGAGGAGATCGGGGCTGTTGAGTAGTTCAAAGGCCATCTGGCGAATCGCTATGAGGTGACGCCACTTTCTGATTTAACGTTATGACTTCCCAGGCCAATATAGAGAACTGCGCCCGCCGAAGCGCCTTCGCAAGAGGACAATAATGAGATTGTCGTAGCATTCATATGTTTGAGAAGTGAAACAGATGACTGAGTGTTATGAATGAGAATTCGAATTGTTGTGGCAATACGAACCGCTTCATCTCTATTATCACGATCAAATGATTCGGAAGATCGTTTAAGAAACCCAAGCTGTCGCCGCAAGTGATTACGGAAATCGAGGGCCATCACATTTGAATCTGCACACAGCCCGTAGGGCAGAAAAGCGTAGCGCCTTCTGCCGTATGTGGGGTGTTTGACCAGCATCGGCGGTTCGTTGCTTTACGTCGCGTATATCCATGCTCTACACATCAGATTCACGGCATACGGCGGAAGGCGCTACGCTTTTCCGCCCTACAGCCCTTCTTCACGAATGACGCATCGCCACGAGCCAATATACATGCGCCTCGTGGCTCGATGCTTTCTCCGAATCTAAGCCTTCGCCGCCTCAACATTCCGCAACCGAATATGCAATTCCCGCAACTGTTTCTCGTCCACGGGACTGGGGGC
>JALYOK010000223.1 GCA_030856925.1 Pseudomonadota bacterium | reverse complement strand
GGTCATGTGCAGTCTCACGTTCTCGATCGCAGTAGCGCAGGAGAAAGATACCCGGGCCGGGAATTGTGAAGACGCCAAAAGCCAGTATGAATATTTCTGTAAAGGCGATTCAAACGATATCATGATGCAAGTACCCATCGCCTGTAACAACGCCAAGAAGAACATGGCGGCTGCATGCGAGGGCAAAGTTGAGGCGGATCAGCCGTACAAGTTCGAGGAGAAGAAATAGTTGAAGCGTGTAGAGTAGGGGGTTGGTTTTCTGATGACGCACTGCAACAAATTCCTACCGATCAAGGGGCTTGCGCGATGGTCGTGGAAGGTATTAGATACGGGTTGTAAGGCAAATATCGTGTGAGACATTTGTTTCAGTCCCACGGGATAAAGGGAAAAATACTTAAAGTAAGTCCGGGAAGGAGGCTTCGATGAAACAACTAGTATGCGGATTGGCCATGGCGTTATGTTGCGCCGGGACTTTTGCCGCCGAACAGAAAGACGAACGCGCCGGCAAATGTACCGATGCAAAAAGTCAGATGGACTATTTCTGTAGCAAAGAAAATGCCGGTGGCGATACGTTAGTTTCACTGGGAACCGCCTGTAACAACGCAAAGAAAAATGTTGCCGCTGCCTGCGAAGGCAAGGTGGAAGCCGATCAAAAGTACGAATTTAAAGATAGTAAAAAGTAGCTGCTGTCATTAGTTCTTGTACGCGCAATATTTCATAAACGAGTAAAGGATGGAGGCATTCACATGAGTAAGATGCAAAGACATATCGGCGTTCACCTGAGCGACGACGAAATGAAACTGGTTGAAGGCGCAGAAACCGGCGCATTCAAATCACCGATTCCGACGCAAGTTATTTCCAATGGCGAATTCAATCCGCCTCCGCAAAGCGCCCACCAAAAGAAAGTCGAAGCGCTGATCAAAGAAATGGGCGACGTTCAAGCCAAGCGCCATGGCATTTCCCGTCGTGAATTCCTGGCCACCTCGGCGGGTATGGCTACGGCATTCATGGCTATGAACAAAGTGTTCGGCCCGGTGTTCGACGTGAGCGAAGCGGAAGCCGTGGATATGGATGCCGCCGGCGATCGCAAGTCGCGCTTTAAAGGCCAGTTCATTTTCGACGATCAAACCCACTTCATCCGCGATGACTTCAAACAAGAAGGTCTGCTCGGTCTGACTAAATGGGCGGAAGGCGCCAAGGTCAATCCGAACCTGATGTCGGCGCCGATGAACCTTTCGCGCTACAAGATGGATAACTACCTCAAGGAAATCTTCCTGGATTCCGAAACCACCGTTTCTCTCCTCTCCGGGGCGCCGTTCGACGATCCGAGCTGGTGGCTGCTGTCCAACGACGCGATCCAAAACGCTTGCCGTTCGGTCAACAAGATGTCCGGCACCGTGCGGATGTTGGGGCATTCAATCATCACGCCGAAATACCCGAACTGGATGGACGAAGTCGATCGTGCAATCGAAACCCTGAAGCCGGTCTCGTGGAAATCCTACACCATCGGCGATCCGTTCGGCCCCTCCAAGTATGCTTGGAGATTGGATGACGAAAAGCTGATGTACCCCTTCTACGAGAAAGCTCTTAAGGCGGGTATCGACACGATTTGTATTCACAAAGGCCTGATGCCCCGTGACTACGAAAAAGCCTTTGCCGGCACCTGGGAACACGCGACTGCGTGGGATATTGAAAAAGCCGCGAAAGATTGGCCGAAGATGAATTTCGTGATCTATCACTCGGCGCTTCGTCCGTGGCTCGCGGATACGCCGGAGAAGGAACTCGCCGATTTCGAGAAGACCGGCTACATCCCCTGGTCCACCGACGTCGCCAAGATCGGCGCCAAGCACAAGAACGTTTACGCCGAACTCGGTTCCGTGTTCGCCGGTGTGGCGGTCACTAACCCGCGCTTCTGCGCCGCGTTCTTGGGTCAGTTGGTCAACATGATGGGTTCCGAAAACGTCGTTTGGGGCACCGACTCCGTCTGGTATGGTTCGCCACAATGGCAGATCGAAGCGATGCGCCGCATCGAGATCCCGGACGACATGATGAAAAAGCAGGGTTGGAAGACCCAGCTCGGCGCCGGCAACGGTACTGTAAAGAACAATATTTTCGGCGCAAACTCCGCCCGTCTCTACAAGCTTGATGCGGTCAAGATGGCGCAAGAAGGCACCCAGCAATGGGACAACGACATGCTCGCCAAGGTCAAGCAAGAGTATCTGGCCAACGGTGGCGACACGGCCCGTAGCAACACTTATTACGGTTATGTACCGAAGAAGGAAGAAGTCGCGTAACGACAACAGCGCCACGCGCGGACTCAACAAGCCGGGTCACAAGCCCGGTTTGTTTTTTTTGGACTTCAAAAATAGCTTGCCACAAGCCAGCATCAGCGCCGCTTCCAGCCTTGCCATTGCTGGAAGCCGCGCTGGTGTTGGCTCACAGGCCGATGGCTTTCCGGATATGATATCGAACTGAGCGGAGTAGAATGTGAAAAAGATTCAAGCTTCGCCGAAAACAGAAAAATAGTGTTTGAATACGGCTGGAACAACACGGGTTTTCCTTTGATAAACATTCGGCATGTCTTCGCGCGCAGGGGTCCGGTTACGCGGACACTAAGCCATCTTGGCGGCATCAGCCTGGTGGTCGTTCTGACCGGCTGCGCTGCTTTGTTGCCGCGATCGGACAGCGGCGCCAAATCCCTATGGGCGAATTTCAATACTGCGAAGGAAAATTTTAACCGCGTTGAGCCCTACGAGACCAACAAGGACCAACTGGTCGCCCTAGGCCTCGATCCGATAAGCAATCCAAATATCACCATCCTGAATTATTCCGATATCATCCGCCGCTTCATTCCGAGTTCGGCGGTGTCCGCGGAAAACTTGGATCGCGGCATCAGCGAATGCATCGCGGCGAAAAACGATTGCAGCGCCTACGAAATAGACGTGAAATCCCTGAAGAAAAAACGCGCCGGCAATTTCTGGCTCGACGCGCTCAATTTCAAGCGCCGCACGGAGATTTCCGGCTGGCGCTTCACCGGACTGATCGTTATGAAAGACGACCTAGTCGTCTATAAGCTCTGGGGCGGTCAACCCAGCATCCAAGAAGCGGAGAATACCCGCAACCCGCTCGGCCCCTTCCAAGGATTTGCCGAGGGGGCGGTCAGGCAGGCAATCCAGTAGCTGTTACTTCGGCGCGACCTTAATGGGGCGGGGCGCGGCGAAATCCGCGCCGGTAATTTCAACTTGCGCCAGCTTCGGGCAGCGCGCCGTGGTCACCAATACATAAGGTTGCGTGATCATTTGCGCCTGGTTGGCGCCACCCTGGGGATTGACCTCTTGCAGATCCACCGTCATAACACCGCGGACACATTTCACCGACCGCACCTTCAGCCCGTAGCCCGCGCTGGGCTTGGGATCTCGGGCGATATAAATGACTATATCGTTGTCGAAGTCCACATCGGGAGCATCCGGCGCCGGAAGTTGTTGCGAGGTGATTTGTTTGAACAACCCTTCCAACTCAAAACGGTCCGTCACCACATTCGACTGAGACGAAATCGCCTGTATCCCGGTTTGAGGTCCGGAATGAATGACCTCGAAGGGCTGCGGCACCGGGGTCGCGCAAGCGCTCAGCGTTATTCCGAGCCAGATAAGCTGAAGTGGGCGACGTCTCATGGGTTAGCGTAGCTTTTTCATCGGTGGCATGGGGTCAGATTTCTTGCGCAACATCTGGGGCTGGTTCTGGGAATTGTTCACAGGAAAATCCTCGCCTGTCAATTGACCGCTGCCGGAAATCGTCAGCAACCGGCCGAGGGTGCCGCAGGCGTCTTCGATATCGCAAATAAAATCGTTGTTGTCGCGATCCGTGCCAGCGTAAAGATCGTAGACCCCCGGCGCAACGCCTTTGAAGCCATAACGGTAGCCCTCGACCGCGTTCGTCACGTCCTGAGCAACCGAATTGCCGGTATTGGGATTAAGCAGCAAGACGAACACGTCACCGACATTGCCGGTTGCCGCCGTCGACGATACCCGCAAGGTCACATCCACCGACTTGGAAGCAGGGGCGGACGTCGCATCACTGTTGATGGTAATCGTTGCGGTATAGGTACCATCGGCTAACCCGGCCCGATTAACCGCGACGTCGAGTCGCAGCGGCGCCACACCGCTAGTTGGACTCACGGTGAGCCACGGTTGGTTCACGGTGACCGAAGTAATCGTCAGCGTATTGATACCCCCGTTCGATACGGAAATCGTCAGCTTGTTGAGGAAGCTGTCGAAATTCAAGTTCGCCACCGACACGGTCAGTACGGACCCGGTCGGTGGGGGAGCGCCGCCCAACTCTCGTGCCGCTGACACAGCTTTGTTGGCATCGATCAATCCGTGGCCGAAAAGATTATCCCTTCCCGGCTGACCCAAATCCGTCGTAATCCGTTGCGGCAAGGTTCCGTCTATTAATTGGTCAACTTGGGAAGGTGTCAAAGCCGGATTGACTCCACGCATCAGAGCCACGACACCGGCCATGTGAGGAGCGGCCATGGAAGTGCCCTGGTAAAACACGTAGTTAAAACAAGCCGGGCAGGGAGAGGAATCGTTTTTCAAGGTGCTCAGCACGCCATCAGCAAACGTATCACCATTAAGATCGACACTGGTATCGCCGCCGGGTGCAGCGAGATCGATAGTGTTGCCGAAATTAGAGTACGGCGCGCGTTTTAGGTCGAATCCGACGGCGGATACAGATATGACACCGTCGTACGCCGCCGGATAGGATGGGTTACTGGTATTTTCATTGCCCGCCGCGGCGACAATAATCACGCCGGCGTTTCTCACATCAGTAATCACCGCTTGCGTAGTTGCCGAGGGGCCAGCTCCGCCTAGGCTCATGTTAATCACGTCTGCTTTGGCGGCCGGAACGGTAGTTGAGGCGTTAGGAAGCCGCGCTGCAAACTTCATCGCCTCAATGATGTCGGCGTCAGTCCCGCCGGATCGTCCGAGCACCCGCAGCGGCATCACCTTGCCATTCCAGGCAATACCTGCGCCGCCAACGGAGTTGTCGGTCGCCGCAGCCACCGTGCCCGCCACGTGGGTGCCGTGGTAGGAACTTTCTCCGGGTCGTGTGCCGTCGCCGGGATCTTCCGCGTTGTTGTCGATTCCATCGCCGTCCGCGCCATTGGTGCTGTTGCTAATGAAATCATAGCCCGGCACCAGTTGTCCCTGCAAGTCGGTATGACCGCTCAATACTCCCGTGTCTATCACGGCGACGATCGTGCCCGCGCCGCGAGTCGTGGCGATGTCCCACGCTTCCGGCAGCTTAATCGCCGGGTAGTGCCACTGATAGCGGTAAAATGGATCGGTGGGAACTGCTGTTGCGCGACGGATGTAATTGGGTTCGGCATAATCGACCGCCGGATCCTTTCTGAGCTTGCGCAACGCGTCCCAGGTCGCGCCGATCGCCTCATTCTCTTCGTGTCCCGGCGCATTGACCTTTTCCGAACCGCCGTTTTGCGCCGCCGCCACACGATTGGTTATCGGGAGCTTCATCAAATAAGCCTCGTTCCATACGTGCCGCACCGGCGTCAGGTTGTGTTTCGCTGCCTGCGCTTGCAAACCGATGAAAGACTTATATTTGACCAGTAACTCGCCGGTCACAAATTCGGCGCCCACGGGAGTAACTTCCCGATCGAAAGCCGATGACGTCGTGGTCGTTCCGGCGGACAGCAGATACGCCGATGTTCCACGGAATCCTCTTACCCCAACGATGTAGGTGCCCGGCCCGGGTGTAGTTACGGTTTCAGTCAGTTGA
>JALYOK010000207.1 GCA_030856925.1 Pseudomonadota bacterium | reverse complement strand
CGCTGAGCGGTCCATATTTCGCCGCTTTCTTGGGCAATAGAACCACTATTGCCCGGCGAAATCGTCAAAATCTGTCCTCACTCAGCACCTTTTTCGCTACGATTCTTTAAGTCCGACAGGCTCCTAGGAAATTCCGCTATCGAATCAGCGCGGCTTTTTCGGACGAGACCGCGGTGATCAAGCTTTCGCGCTGGGTCGGTTTGCGATCTTCTCGTGCCAACGCCTTACATTGTTACACTCCTGGGGAATTGTGATCTCGGCGCGCTTGGCAAACTCGATGGCGATGAACGATGTGATATCGGCTATGGTGAAATTTGGGCCGGTGATAAACGCGTTGTCGGATAGCTGACGGTCCCAAAAGCCAAAGAACCGCGCCATGCGCTTCTTGCCGCGCTCGACCAAGGCCGGGATTTGCGGAAACCCACTGGGCACGCCGGCAATGCCTCGGTCCTCGAAAATCGGCGACGCGTTGCGCACCGCCTCGCCTGCGGCCTGCATGCCGTCGAATTCCGCGCGCCGATCCCACATCTCTACGATCGCTTTGTCCTTGGCGTCGCGGCCCATGAGCGGCGGCTCGGGATGAAGCGCCTCGATATAGCGGCAGATCGCTACGGACTCGCCGAGGCAGGTACCGTCGTCGAGTTCGAGCACCGGCACCACCGAGTAGGCATTGACTTTGACAAAGTCGCCGGAGAACTGCTCCCGTTGCCGTGTGTTGATCTGCACCGTTGGGATCTCAAGCCCTTTTTCTGCCAGAAACATGCGCACCCGGCGCGGATTCGGCGCAAGCTCAAAATCGTACAGCTTCATAGCAAACTCCTCCTGCGATGGCGAAAGGCTGGCACGCCCGCAACGACTCGCTCAGGGCCAAGCGTGTTAAGGCATTGTGTCCCAAGTATCGCATAAGCCGCAACCGTCGGTGTAGTGACGACGGTGTTTCACGTGTTCCCGTGACGTCGCGAGCGAAGCGAGTGGGTCGGTTGCCCTCGGGCCACCCCGGGTTCTGCCTACGGTCGAGTGCGTGAATTCACTGTGACAGCGTTTTAGCTTTATGCTATCATTGAAATCATTTAATAGGAGTGATATCAATGGCTGCGGTGACCGTCAGAAACATTCCGGAAGAAACCCGTCGTGCGCTAAAGCTGCGTGCCGCTCAGAACGGCCGCAGCACCGAAGCGGAGATTCGAGACATTCTCGAAACTGCCGTGCGTCCGCGAGTTGGCCTCGGCTCGGCGTTGGCGGCAATTGGACGCAGCGTGGGTGGTGTGGAGTTAGATCTGCGACGTAAGCGAAGCCCGGTAAAACCGGCAAGCTTTGAATCATGATTATCCTGGACACGAATATCGTGTCTGAACCGCTCAAGCCCAAACCAGACCGAGCCGTGTTGGAGTGGTTGGACCGTCAAGCGCCTGCAACGCTGTACCTGACGAGCATCAATCTTGCCGAGCTATTGGCGGGTATTGAGGCGTTGCCGGCAGGTAAGAGACGAACTCAATTGAAACGCGCGATGACAAACGAAGTGATGCCGTTGTTTCCAGGCCGCGTTTTAGCGTTCGACCAAAACGCTGCGGAGGCTTTTGCTCGCGTCAACGCGGGCGCCCAGGCTGCGGGCAATACCATCGATTTTGCAGACGGTGCTATCGCTGCGATCGCAACGACGCATGGGTTCATTCTCGCCACTCGCAATGAACGTGATTTCAAAGGCACAGGTGTTGTCGTCCTTAATCCCTGGACGGTGGTCTAAAATGTCGCATGCACTCCGATAGTGTTTCACGTACGGAAGTGATTCACGCGAAGTTCGGAGTCATCTTGTTATCCGAGCTCCAAGAAAACAACGGCCGTTGAGAGTGAAAGTCGCTTTAGGTCAATGACTTAGCTTGATCGTTGTTTTCCGCCTCTGGGGGTGAGCGTGGTTGGTCGCTCGATTCCGGTCATTATTTGTTTTCCGATGGCGACGATAATAAACGCGGCAGTACAGCCCATCAAGCTGCCCCTCGGCATAGCTTTGGTACACTATTTGGTCGAGCATTTTTGTCGCCAAAATAAGGGCTACAGTTCGCACTACTTACCTCGTGACTTGGAGCATGTTAGTGGAAACAGTATTTTCCGATTTGGCCGTCAGCATTTCTGAGTTCAAGAAGAATCCCGCCGAAACTTTGCGTAAAGCGGGCGCGCGACCTGTGGCCGTGTTGAGCCACAACAAGCCTGCTTTTTATATGGTCGAGGCGAAATTGTTTGCGCTGATGCTCGAGAACTTGGGCGATCTTGATCTTGCGGAACTCGTTGCTGAGCGAATGAAATTGAAGGGCAAGGCGATCGAGATCGATATTGACTCGATCTAAGCGCAACCCTTGCGATAGCCAAAAATCCTTGGTGTTGACTGCGTTAGCATAAAGTATATACTTAAAAAATATACTTTTTTGAGGTGGTCAAATGAAAACGGCCAAACTGTTTCAGAACGGGCAAAGCCAGGCGGTACGCCTTCCCAAAGAGTTTCGCTTCGAGGGCGATGAAGTGTTTATCAAGAAATCCGGCAGCGCCGTGGTTTTAATTCCTCTCGTCAATTCCTGGGATTCACTTATTGGCAGTCTCGATAAGTTCAGCAAGGACTACATGGCCGACAGGGATCAACCCAAGCAGCAAAAGCGCGAGACTGTATTTGAATGAAGGTTATGCTTGACACCAATACCTGTATTGCGATCATCAAGCGAAAGCCGCCGCAGGTATTGAAGCGCTTCAACGCTTACAAGGTCGGGGAAATCGGCATCTCATGGGTAACGCTCGCGGAATTGGAGTTCGGTGTTGCAAAGAGCCAGTACATTGAGAAAAACCAGGTTGCCCTCGACGAGTTCGTTTTGCCGCTGGAGATTGCCAACTTTGATCGTGACGTAGCCAGAATATACGGACGGGTTCGAGCAATGCTGGAAAAAAAGGGGACGCCCATTGGCTCATTGGACACCATGATCGGGGCGCATGCCTTGGCCCAAGGCGCAACGCTCGCCACCAATAACTCCAAAGAATTTTCTCGCATCAAAGGACTTACCATTGTTGATTGGCTGGATAGCAGTCAATAGTAAGACCGGCCACAGTGCTCGCTGGGGACTGCGTCTTAATGAAAAGGTACGACGAGACGCTCGAACCGAGTTTGCGACATTGGCAAGAAGGCCGCCACAATGTCTTTCCATGGTTCGGCTATTTTTGGGGTGTGCTTCTGCGG
>JALYOK010000198.1 GCA_030856925.1 Pseudomonadota bacterium | reverse complement strand
TAAAATACTTCGCTTGAAATCACGTCGGTGTCCGCGTGTAGCGAGTCGTCACCGGGCGCAAATGTGGCCAATAAATCCCCAACCGGGTCGCTGATGGCAACCGCGAAAACACTAAAAGGCAGTATGGTGAGTAGCAGTACGGATGCCTGTTTTAACCACGACGTCATGATTTCCTCCACTTGTCGGACTTGCGTTCAATGTGCTCGAGGCTCAGCAGATCATTGCCTAAACCCGGCAACCTTAACGGTACGCTTAACGTTCTAAAATATACCGCTATACAAATGAATGGTCAAGAGGTCTGCCTCGATCGTAAAAACGCAATTTAGATGACGTCCTGCAAGCCAATACCAGCGCGGTTCAGGGGATGCATGCCTGGGTTCAAGCATCCATGCGGCCTTCCGGCATGGCATCTAAGAGCGTTTTGACTTCGGCCAGCTTTGCACGCTCAACCGGGCGGCCGTCGGCTTTATACTTTTGCATCACTCGCTCCGCGTCGCGCTCGAACACCGCCGCGGAAATGGCGGCGCCGTCTTGTTCGAGTCGGTACACCGGAACCGCGTTCGTGCGATCGCCGAGTTTGAAGTTGCGAGTCTCAAGCTCAAACGGATATTTTTCGTTCAGCAGAAAAATTTCGAACTCTTTCGCGCTGTCCGCGAACAAGTGCAGATTAATATCGGAGTGTTCACCTGCGGTGCCGGTCAACACCGAACCCACCAGATAGGGATTGAACGCGGCGAAGCGTTGCATGATTTGAAATGCAACCTGTCGCAAATCGCGCAGAATCGCGGGTTGTTCTTGGGCTTGGTAAAGCGACTGATAGATTTTAAGCGCGGCTTCGACTTCCAGGTTGTCCGGTAGTTCGCGAGTATCCGGTACACCCGCTTGGCGTGCCGCTTTGCGTTTGGCGGCGCCGTAATCCTGTATGCCGTCCTCCGCCATCAATCGGGCCGCCAGGTAGGCGAGGTGGCTGCGCATGTGGTTATTTTTGCCCATTTCAGAACAACTGATCTTTGATTTCTTCCGCTGGTTTCTCGGCGTTGCCCTCCTGGATCTCTATTTCTAAAGGGGGCTGCATAGCCGGTACGTTTTCTAGATAGAAGTAGTCATAAATTTTCCCCGGATTTTCCGGATCCTGCTTGCCGGTTTCGGGATTGATGCCGAGTTGAACAATGCCTTGTGGAACCTTTGGGACGACTTCGGGCACGCCGCGTAATGCCTTTCCCATGTACGACATCCACATGGGCAATGCTGCAACCGAGCCGGTTTCTCTATCTCCCAGCGGAGCATTGTTATCGAAGCCGATCCAGGCGATGGCGACGAGGGACGGATGGTACCCCGCAAACCAGGCGTCGCGATGTTCGTTGGTGGTGCCGGTCTTTCCGGCGAGATCGCGACGCCCCAACGACATGGCCCTGGCCGCGGTCCCTACCCGGACGACGTCACGCAGCAGGCTATTCATTAAAAACGCATTGCGAGGGTCCAGCGTCTGTTCCGCAGTTTCCGCGGCGATCACGGGCTTGGCTTGGCTCACAATGTTGCCTTTCTGATCCAACACCCGTTCGATGAAGTAGGGCCGGACTTTATAACCATTGTTTGCAAATACGCAGTACGCAGTAGCCATTTGCAAAGGTGTGGCATTCCCTGCCCCCAGGGCCATGGTGAGAAAGGGCGGATGCAGTTTGGGATCGAAACCGAAACGGCTGGTAACGTAGTCCTGAGCATATTTGCCGCCGATGGATTGCATGATGCGAATCGACACCATATTCTTCGATTTCGCCAACGCGGTGCGAAGACGGGTAGGGCCGGAATATTCATTATCGAAATTTTTGGGCTCCCATAGTTCGCCGCTCGCGTCGCCTGGATCGATCACGAGCGGCGCGTCGTTGATAATGCTCGCCGTAGTGAAATTTTTCTCTAAGGCGGCGGAATATACAAAGGGTTTGAAGCTCGATCCCGGCTGCCGCATTGCCTGGGTGACGTGATTGAATTTGTTGCTGTGAAAATCGAATCCTCCGGCGAGCGCCCGGATGGCGCCATCGTTCGGATTCACGGCCACCAAGGCGGCTTCGACGATTGGGAGTTGCGCGATGCCGTAACGCCCTTCTTCCCCTTTGATGACGCGGATGATCGCTCCCGGACGCAACCGGACATTAGGTGCGGCGTCGCGACGGAGCGCGGCTTGGGCAAATTTAAGGCCCTCATCCTGGAGCGTGATATTCGCTCCGCCCTTCACCAAAGCTTGCACCGTGTTGCCTTCAATTTGCAATACCACGGCGGGTTGAAGTCCACCGCTGGCTTCCCGATCGGCCAGTATTTCTTCCACGTAGCTTTCGCGTTTCGCCCCGCTCACCGGGAAATCGACAAATCCTTCCGGCCCGCGGTAACCATGGCGGCGATCATAATCCAGGATGCCCTTGCGCAGACTCTGATCCGCGTTTTCTTGGTCTTCATTACGGATGGTAGTCACGACTTTAAAACCGCTTTCGTAGGCTGCCTCACCGTGGGTGTCGAACATATACTGCCGCGCCATCTCCGCAATGTAATCCGCGGGCACGACGTAAGTCCCTATTTCCCGTCGAACCCGCGCGGGCTGCTTGCTCGCTTCTTCATATCGCTCGTCGGTGATGTATTTCAGTTGCCGCATGCGCCTTAGGACGTAGAGCGCGCGCTGGTTGGCGCACTTGGCATTATTGATCGGATTGCACTTCGACGGCGCCTTTGGCAAACCGGCCAACGCGGCGATTTCGCTTAGATTGAGCTGATCCAGTTTCTTGGCAAAATAGATTTGACCCGCCGCGGCGAACCCATAGGCGCGCTGACCCAGGAAGATCTGATTGATGTAAAGCTCGAATATTTGATCTTTCGACAAATTCCGCTCGATTTTGAAGGCCAGCAGCATTTCACTCAATTTGCGCGTGATAGTTTTTTCACGGGTCAGGAAAAAATTGCGCGCAACCTGCATGGTGATGGTGCTCGCGCCTTCGCGCCTTCCGCCGGCAAAAACGTTTGCGAGAGCAGCGCGCATGACGCCTGTGTAGTCGACGCCCGAGTGCTCGTAGAAGCGATCATCCTCTGCCGCGAGGATCGCTTTTTTCATCAGCTCCGGGACGGTTTCGATTTTCACAATCGCTCGCCGTTCGTCGCCAAACTCGCCGATCAGGCTCCCTTCGGCGGTGTACACCCGAAGCGGAATACGAGGTTTGTAATCGGTTAAAGACTCCAAGCCCGGCAAATTCGGATAAAGCAGCGCCAAGGTCAGTGCGAATACACCGGCCGCGACGAGGCCGATCGTAAAAAAAATTAGGGAGGGATAAAGTATCCAGCGACGGAACACAGAACGATGCTTAAGGTTTGTTTTGCCTTGGTAGAAGCAGATTATACCGACCTGCTTAAATTTAAAGTGAGTTTTATAAAATGCTTTACAGACTTTATACTTACTGTTAGTATTTAACGTGAATTATTTAAAGTAACTCGATATGTTTAAGGAAAAAATTCTTTCGCAGTTGGAATTCTTGATTCCGAAAGCGCCGCCCTTGCTGGGCGTTGATATCAGTGCGTCCGCGATCAAGATCGTCGAACTCGCTCCTGCCGGTAAAGACGGTTATCGTCTTGAGCGCTACGTCATCGAGGCACTGCCCAAGGACACCGTGGTCGAGGGCAATATCGCAAATTTGGAAGCTGCGGGCGAGTCGCTCCAGCGTGCTTGGCGGCGGCTCGGAAGCCGGGTAAAAAACGTGGCTATGGCCTTGCCGGCATCGGCGGTGATTACCAAAAAAGTGATCATACCGGCGACGGCACGCGAAGAAGATATGGAAGTGCAAATCGAGAGTGAGGCGAACCAATACTTACCGTTTGCCTTAGATGAGGTCAACTTGGATTTTCAGGTCCTCGGGCAGGCGCCCACCGGGCCGGAAGAGGTCGAGGTGCTCATTGCTGCGTCGCGCAAGGAAAAAGTCGAGGATAGAGTGGCAATCGCGGAATCAGCAGGGCTCAAAGCGATCATCATGGATGTGGAATCGTATGCCGCGCAGTCCGCGATAGAACTCGTTGAAAGTCAATTATCGGGCAAGTCCTCCGAGCGCATCATCGCGGCCGTGGATATCGGCGCTTCAACCATGCGGATCGCGATGTACAAAGATGGGCAAGCGGTATATGTCCGGGAACAGCAAGTGGGCGGCAACCAACTAAATCAAGAAATCGCCCGTCACTTCAATATTGAAGTGGATGAGGCCGAGAAAGAGAAAAAAACAGGTTCTTTGCCAGAGGGTTATGTTGCGGAAGTGTTGCAGCCCTTCATGGAAAACTTATCGCTTGAGATCGCCCGTGCGGTGCAATTTTTCTTCACCAGCACCCAGTACACCAAGGTCGATCATATTGTGTTGGCGGGCGGCTGTGCAATGCTGCCTGGGTTAGGCGATGTTATTTCAGCGCGTGCTCAAATTGACACCGTGGTGGCAAATCCGTTTTCGCAAATGCAGATCGCGTCTCGCGTAAGTCAGCGCTTGCTCACTCAGGACGCTCCGGCTCTGCTGGTAGCATGCGGTTTAGCTATGCGGAGATTTGACGCATGATACGCATCAATCTTCTCCCTCATCGTCAAGAAAAACGGGCGCAGCGTAAGCGTCAAATGGCCGTTGGGGCCGTCCTCGCAGCCGGAATCGGGGTTGTGATTGGCTTACTCGGTCACACTTACTTTTCGGGGCGTGTCGACGTCCAGCGCGCGCGCAATGCTTACTTAACGGAAGAAACTAAAAAACTAGACGAGCAGATTGAGAAGATAAACGGCATTAAAGAGCAAACTCAGGATTTACTGGCCCGTAAACAAGTTGTTGAAGGTTTGCAGACCAATCGGTCGGAAGCGGTGCATTTACTGGACCAGTTGGTCCGTCAGCTTCCTGAGGGCATGTGGATCAAATCTGTCAAACAAACCGGTCAGGTGGTCAACATTATCGGGTATGCGCAAACTAACGGTCGCATCTCGACCTTGATGCGTAATGTCGATGCGTCGCAGTGGTTGGAGAAACCCGAGCTTGTCGAAATCAAAGCGGTGATCCTCAATAACAATTCGATTAGCGAGTTTAGCTTGAACGTTAGGGTAAAGCGGCCCGAAATTCAGGTTGGCGATGAGCCAGGAAAAGCCGACCGCAAAAAGAAGAAGGATAAAAGCGCATGAATAAGTGGCTGGAACAACTACGTGGCCTGAACCCTCAGGAGGTTGGCTCTTGGCCTCTACCGTTTAAGTTGGGGGGCCTGGCGTTGCTGTTAATGCTAGTGCTGTTCGCCGCTTTTTGGTTTGACTGGAAACCGCAAATGGACGAACTCGCTGCAACCGAAAACGAGGAGGTTCAACTTAAGGCCAAGTTCATGGACAAGAAAAAGCTTGCCGTGAATCTAGAAGCGTATGAAAAACGCCTTTCCGATATCGAGCGCGGCTTCGGAACTCTACTGAAGCAACTGCCTAAGAAATCGGAAATGGAAGCACTATTGACAGACATTAACCAGGCAGGCCTAGGCCGCGGCTTGCAGTTCGAGCTCTTCAAACCCTCGGCGACCGAAACAATCACGGAATACTACGCAGAACTTCCCGTCACGATAAAGGTGACCGGCGATTATCACAGTCTTGGAAACTTCACGAGCGACCTCTCCAAGCTCCCTCGAATCGTGTTGCTCAACGATGTCGCCATTTCTTCCAGCACGATTAAAGAAAAAGAAGGCCTCCTGGTGATGGATGCGGTAGCAAAAACCTACCGTTACTTGGATGAGGAAGAAATCGCCGCCCAAGCCAAAGCCAAAAACGACAAAGAAAAGCAGATGAAAGGTGGTAAATAATGGCACGAATCTGCTTGTTTTCTTTCATTGTCGTGTTCGTGTGCGCGTGCAGCACCGAACCGAATGAGGACTTACGTAACTGGGTCAATGAATCCGACCAACAAGTCGCCCAGGGAATTGAACCGCTACCGGAAGTCGCGCCTTACGAAGGGTTCACTTACGTAGAAGACGAACTGTTCGAGCCTTTTAAACCAAGAAAGCTTCTCGAACAGAACAAAAAAGAGGGCGCAAACAAGGGTCCAGATCTCGACCGCCGCAAGGAGCTGCTGGAATCCTACCCCTTGGAACAGCTTACTTTTGTGGGGACACTGGAACGAGCCAAAACGAGCTACGCATTGATCAAGGCGGACAATACAATTTATCGGGTCACGGCCGGAAATTACTTGGGTCAGAATTTCGGTCGCATTGCCGCTATTAACGAGACCGAGGTATTGCTGAAGGAAAGTACTCAGGACAGTGAGGGCGAGTGGAAAGAGAATGAAGCCGCGCTGCAACTGCTGGATGAACTGGAGAATAAGAAATGATGCAAGCGCGCTGCCTATTTTACCGATTTATTCAGGTCCTGCTCGGCGTAGGATTTTTGATGCTTGATGCAGCGTGGGCGGCAAGTCCGACCAACGGCGGCAATGCGATTCAAGGCATTACGGCGCAGGGTTTGCCCCGCGGAAAAGTTGTCATCAAGTTTACGCTGAAGCAAAAGCTGGCTAACCCGCCTGGCACGTTCTCAGTCAACACGCCGCCGAGGATCGCCCTGGACTTCGCCGATACGTCGAACGCCATCGGCAAAAACTTCATGGAGTTGCGCGAGGGCGAACTTAGAAATCTTAATATCGTTCAGGCCGGTACCCGGACCCGTGTGGTGATGAGCTTAAACCGCTCTGTACCCTACGAAACCAAAATCGAAGGCAATACGCTGTTGCTAACGCTACAAGGCGCCGAACAGATCGCCGCGGGCGCAGAGACTGCAACCCGTTTCGCCGAGCCCGCGCCTACGGCATCTGCACACAGCATTCGCGAGGTGGATTTTCGCCGCGGCCAAAATGCCGAAGGCCGCGTGGTAATCGATTTATCTGACGCGACGACAGGAATCGACATCCGCCGTCAGGGGCGCAATTTAGTGGTTGAGTTTGTTAACGCAAGTCTCGCAAAGAACCTTGAAAGGCGGCTCGATGTGCGCGATTTCGGTACGCCGGTAAAGTTTGTGGAAGCAAGATCGTTCGGCGCCAATGTTCGTGTCAGCATCGAGCCCGAGGGGCAATGGGAACACTCGGCCTACCAAACCGATCGTCAGTTCATTGTCGAAGTGAAACGGCTCATCGAGGATCCAAACAAACTCGTTCAGACCACCCAGACGGGTTACGCCGGCGAGAAACTTTCCCTTAATTTCCAGAATGTAGAAATTCGATCAGTCCTGCAGGTGATTGCCGATTTCACTGGCCTCAATATCATCGCCAGCGATTCAGTTCAGGGCAATATCACCTTGCGGCTCAAGGACGTCCCCTGGGATCAGGCCCTGGACATTATTTTGCAGAGTAAAAGCCTAAGCAAACGTAAGAACGGCAATGTTGTATTGATTGCGCCGACGGATGAGGTAAACACGAAAGAAAAGCTTGCTTTGGAGGCAAACCAGCAGATTTCCGAACTTGAACAGCTACAAACAGAAAGCTTCCAACTCAGCTATCAAAAGGCGGAAGATCTTAGGAACCTGTTGTCCGATGAAAAGCAGCGCATCCTCTCGAAAAGGGGAAGTTCGGTGTTCGATGGCAGAACGAATACGCTGTTCGTGCAGGATACAGGCAGCCGGCTGGATGAACTGCGTAAGTTGATCGTTAAGATAGACGTGCCGGTCCGCCAGGTGATGATCGAAGCGCGCATCGTGATTGCTGATGATAAATGGAGCAAGCAACTCGGGTTCCGATTTGGTGGGCGCGGAGGATATAACCGAAATAACACCAACCTGGGTGTTGCAAGTACGCTTGATCCTTCCGCGACGATTGCGTCAGGAACTAACACCGCCGTTAATGTTTCCGATATCCCGAATGTAAGCGTGCCTATCGCAGGTGCGTCCCCGACCGGCTCGATCGCATTTACCCTGCTAAATATCGGCAGCGGTAACTTAATCGGTTTTGAGCTTCAGGCCCTGGAGGCTGACAAGCGAGGGAAAATTGTGTCCAGCCCGCGAGTCATCACTGCTGACAAACAAAAGGCCGTCATCGAGCAAGGGACGGAAATTCCGTATCAAACTTCTTCAGCGAGTGGTGGCACCACCATAAGCTTCAAATCCGCGGTACTAAGCCTCTCTGTGACGCCGCAAATTACTCCCGATGGTCGAGTGATTATGGATCTGGAAGTAAAGAAGGACGCAGTCGGCCAAGTGTTCGCGGGAATTCCTTCCATCGATACTAAAAAGGTATTGACGCAGATTCTTGTCGATGATGGTGAGACCGCAGTACTCGGGGGCATCTACGAACAGACATCCCGTGTCGATACTGAAAAAGTTCCCGTTCTTGGCAACATTCCCTTCTTGGGGAGATTGTTTAAGCATGATTCGCGAGTCGACGACAAAATTGAGTTGTTGATATTCATTACACCTAAAATAATCAAAGACACATTAACGGCACGATAGCTTCCACCTTCAGCGGTCGGCCGACGCGCAAGCGCCGTTATCCTCAATGCTGATTTACCTTCGCCGACCTGAACGCCAAGTGACACAGCGTCCTTCCCGAATCTAACGCTACATTGGCTTCTGTTATCCTTATCTTTCCGGCCGTGATCAATAAGATTCGGCCGGTGTCATTTGGATAATCCAATCTTATGCTATCCGAAAACTTGTTTCTGGTCGGTCTGATGGGCGCGGGCAAGACCACTGTCGGCAAGCTGCTCGCTAAGCACTTGAACAAACAGTTCATCGATTCCGACCACGAAATCGAGAAAAGGACCGGAGTTAAAATCAACGTTATTTTCGAGCTGGAAGGTGAGACTCGATTTCGTGAGCGTGAAGAGTCCGTCGTCGATGAACTGACTCGCCGGCAAGGCATTGTTCTCGCGACCGGCGGGGGGGTCGTCCTGGTCGAATCAAATCGCTTGGCGTTGCGGAGCCGTGGTACGGTAATTTATCTGCGGGCAAATGCGGAAGATCTTTGGCGCCGCACCCGCCACGACAAGAATCGCCCGCTGCTTCAAACCGAAAATCCCCGCGCCCGGTTACAAGAACTGTTGGGGCAACGCGACGCACTCTATCGCGAAACCGCCCACCTCATCATGGATACCGGCGAGCAAAACGTCCAAAAACTAGTACGTCAACTGGAACAACAACTCGCTCAGTTATAATTTGAGGCCGTAAGGTTTCTCCAAATGGCCCCGATGCGCACTCTCACGGTAGACATCAAAGACCAGCCCTACCCGATCCACATCGGACCGGGGATACTCGATCGCGCCGACCTGATCGTGCCGCATCTCAGCCAAAAACGTGTTGCCATTGTGACGAATGCGACGATCGCTCCCCTATATCTGAATCGCCTGAAAACGACGCTTGGAGCTTCCGGTATTGAGAGTATCGAAATCGTTCTGCCAGACGGTGAGCAGCACAAGAACTGGCAAACTCTCAACCAGATATTCGACCAGCT
>JALYOK010000196.1 GCA_030856925.1 Pseudomonadota bacterium | reverse complement strand
TTGCTGGATCGTCCGCTAGTGCCGCCTATCATGGCGGTATCGTGGTGGCTTGGAATTATTCCCGGCACGCTGGCGCTCCTATTCGCGCTTTCCGACGGGTTGAGTGCGCTGTGGACGTTCAGCGTATGGCGGCGAGAACACGCGGCGCATGCTTCGGCGACACAGTCCGTCATTGCCGGGAAATAAGGAAATGTGAATGATCGAACGTGTCGTGGCAAAAAGGCAATGTTCAGCGCCCACGCGCCAAGACAGGTGGCGATTGATCATTCGCCGTTTTGGCGATAGATTGATGGCTGGTCAAAAACATGCGAGTTAGAATAATTCACTGGCCGCGGTCAAGTGACCAATATCTCAACAACGGAGGAACAACATGGCAGTCTATGAAATGCGAACCTACACGCTTTATGTCGGCAAGATGAGCGAGGCGGTGAAGCTCTACACGGAACTCGGTTATCCGGCCATTCAAAAAGGAGGGTTTGACACAAAGCTCGTCGGCTACTTCCAGGCTGACACAGGGGCGATCAATCAACTGGTCCACCTCTGGAAATTTAGCGACGATGCAGAGCGCCGGGCGCACTGGGCCTCGCTGTATGCCAACAAAGATTTCATTGAGGGATTCGCCGCGAAATTTCGTCCGCTGGTAATGACGCAGGAGGTCAAATTGCTGACGCCGGCGCCGTGGGGACCGCACCCCTGATAGCAGCGGCCGCAATATGCAACCAGGGAACATCTTCTCTCAAAGAAAGGAACCATAATGCGAGCATTTAAAGTGAGCAGGCTACGACGCGTAGGCTCGGCGTTGGTTTTGGCTATGATCTGGCTGGGATGCTCGCTGCATTCCAACGAGGTTTTGGCTGACGAAGGGACGCGAATGATGAAAGTATTGCGCATTTACACGGGAACGGACAACAAGTCCCATTTCGAGGACTTGCAGGTGCCGATGAAAGACAGCGGTAAGATTGGATTCATTTCCGAGCTGACCAAGGCCACCGGTGTGGTGTTTCGAGAAACCGGCGGGGACTATAACTACGATTTTCATACCGCGCCACGACGGCAATACGTGGTAAATCTGGAAGGGGAGGTGGAAATAGAAGTCGGCGACGGGACTAAACGTGTCCTGCGCACCGGGGACATTCTCCTCGCCGAGGATACGACCGGCCAAGGACACATTAGCCGCGCAGTCGCCGGAAAACCGCGAAAGTCGCTGTTCATCACGTTGGACTAATTAGGCTGTCCCGTCGACGTGGATCGAGCTCAAAAATCTCCTCGAAACCGGCCACGCTATTTCTGAATTCACTGATGCCGGTGGCATGGCAATACGCAGCGATTGACGACTGGCCCGGTTGGAGATAGATTGGGGGTGGCGATAAAGAGCGTTTGAAATCCTTATTCGCAATCTACTTTAACCCAGGGCGGCCGCGTTCCAGAGCGCCGGGCGGGCCGCCTACCACCAACCGGCGCTGGAGGAGTAGTCATGTCTTTGCGCATTAACGACACCGCCCCCGACTTTACGGCCGAGACCACCCAGGGCACGATCCGCTTTCACGACTGGATCGGCGACGGCTGGGCGATCCTGTTCTCGCACCCCAAGGACTTTACCCCTGTGTGCACCACCGAACTTGGCTACATGGCGAAGATCGAGCCCGAGTTCACGCGCCGCAATTGCAAGCTGATCGGCCTGTCAGTGGACCCGGTTGACAACCATGCGCGCTGGGCCAAGGACATCGAGGAGACCCAGGGGCATCTGCCAAAGTATCCGATGATCGGCGACACCGATCTCAAAGTGGCCAAGCTCTACAACATGCTGCCCGCCGAAGAGCCCGGTACGGCCGAAGGCCGCACGGCGGCCACCAATGCCACCGTGCGCTCGGTCTTCATCATCGGCCCCGACAAGAAGATCAAGCTGATGATGACCTACCCGATGACCACCGGCCGCAACTTCGACGAGATAAGTCGCGTGCTCGACTCGATGCAGATGACCGCGAAGCACAAGGTCGCCACCCCGGTGAACTGGAACCAGGGCGACGACGTGATCATCGCCGGCTCGGTGTCCGACGAAGACGCGAAGCAGTTGTTCCCGCAGGGGTGGAAAGCGCCGAAACCCTACCTGCGCATTGTCAAGCAGCCGTCGTGATCTTCGAGCAAGTCGCCAGCGGAGGTTGCCAGTCGTACCTGTTGGGCTGCCCTGACACTTGCGCCGGTGCGCTGATCGATCATGCCTCGATCAGAGGCTTCATGTCGTAGCCTATAAACGCTCGCGCTACTTTTTTTGCGAAGCAGAGGTCTAAAAACCAACGGGCTCCAGCGAATTGCTTTAGAATCCGGTCCTCTTGTCATCCGGCGCCCGGCAGCGCACAAGGCGCCCTTGAAAACTCCCAAACGTCTCGCATCACTCGTCGAGGAAGGACTCATCGACGAGGTCATCGGCCAGCTCATGAGCGGCAAAGAAGCGACGGTCTACGTTGTCCGCTGCGGCGAAGAGATTCGCTGCGCGAAGGTGTACAAGGACACCAACCAGCGCAGCTTCCGCCAGAGCGTCAAGTACACCGAAGGCCGCAAGATCAAGAACAGCCGCCGCGCTCGCGCCATGGAGAAAGGTTCCAGCTACGGACGCAAGGAGCGGGAGGGAGCCTGGCAGAACTCGGAGGTCGACGCCCTGCGCCGCCTCGCGAATGCCGGGGTGCGGGTGCCGCAGCCCTACAACTTCTTCGATGGCGTGCTGCTGATGGAGTTGGTGGCCGACGACAGCGGCCATGCAGCGCCACGGCTCAACGACCTCGTGCTCACGCCGGATCAGGCCCGAGATTACCACCGCACCCTGATCCGGCAGGTGGTGCGCATGCTCTGCGCGGGCATCGTTCACGGCGACCTATCCGAATACAACGTGCTGGTCGGCTGCGACGGGCCGGTCATCATCGACCTGCCCCAGGCCGTCGACGCCGCGGGCAACAACAGCGCCGAAGCCATGTTGGAGCGCGATGTCGACAATCTCAGTGGCTACTGCAGCCGTTTCGCCCCGGAATTGCGCACCACGGACTACGGCAAGGAAATCTGGTCGCTCTACGAAAGCAGCGCGCTGCACCCGGACGTCGAGCTGACCGGCTGCTTCAATCGCATCGAGTTGCTCCCAGACGTCGACGGGGTCATGCGCGAAATCGACGACGTGATCAAGGAAGAAGCATCCCGCCGGCGTTACCAGGCGATGCTGGAATCGTAGTGGCGTGGATGCCGACACGCTCCTAGACCGTGCCGAAGCCGGCAATTGCCTTCACCTCAAGATATTCGTCCAGACCAAATTTGCCCCACTCGCGACCGTTGCCCGATTGCTTGTAGCCGCCGAAGGGTGCGGTTCGTTCGTTCGGCACGCCGTTGAGATTGATGTTGCCAGCACGGATCCGGCGCGCCACTTTGCGAGCACCCTCGACCGAACCCGCCGACACATATCCCGCCAGGCCATAAGGCGTGTCATTGGCGATCTTAACCGCTTCGTCTTCATCCTTGAAAGCCATGATCGAAATCACCGGTCCGAAAATCTCTTCGCGAGCGATGGTCATGTCATTGGTGACATTGGCGAACACCGTCGGGCGCACGTAGTAACCCCTCTCGACACCCTCGGGGCGGCCGGGGCCGCCGGCCACCAGCGTTGCGCCTTCTTCAATACCCTTTTTGATCAGCGCCTGGATCTTTTCCCACTGGATCGATGACACGACCGGGCCGATGTTGGTATCCGCCGCACGCGGATCACCCGCTCTGGTGTTCATGGCGACCCCCTTGGCGATCGCGATAGCGTCGTTCATTTTGGACTGCGGCACCAGCATGCGGGTGGGCGCGTTGCACGACTGGCCCGAGT
>JALYOK010000194.1 GCA_030856925.1 Pseudomonadota bacterium | reverse complement strand
CGCGTTGACCCCAGCTAATTGCAAGGCGACCAAGAATAGCAGCTACAAATATGCCAAATACGGCACCTTCACTCGCTACGCCATCAAATCGGGCCTTACCTATCCAAAGGCAACCGAACGCTCCGATTGCGTAACCACTGCAGGGCTATGCACCTACGTGGAGGAGATGACCAACTTCGCCAACTGGTACACCTACTATCGTACCCGCATGTTGATGACCAAGACCGCGGTTGGTCGGGCGTTCCAGCCTATCGGCAACGATTTTCGCATTGGTTTCATGACCATCCAACCGACCGGCGCGAGCTTGGGCGTGGCGCCTTTTGAGGCCGGCCACAAAGCCGCTTGGTACGGCAAGTTGTACGATGCTCCTTTTATTGCCAGTACGCCATTGCGGCCCGCGCTGTCACGAGTAGGCAACTACTATGGGGGCAACACAGGTTCGCTCGGCGACCCGATCGAGTATTCCTGCCAGCGTAACTTTGCCATCCTGTCAACGGACGGTTTCTGGAATGGCGGCGCAGGTTACACCTTGTCCGGCGGCGCAATCGGTAACCAGGACAACGTCTTGACATCAGCGCCGCGGCCGAAATACGACGGTAACGTTAGTGGTGCTTCCGAGACGTTGGCCGATGTGGCGATGTACTACTACAAAACCGACCTGCGCGATCCGAGCAGAGTGGCATGTAATACGGGCGCAATCCAGCCCGATGGCAGCAGGGCCGACGTTTGCGCCAATAACGTAGCCGGCTCAAGCAAGGATGCGGCGGCTCATCAGCACATGACCACTTTTACGATCGGTCTTGGCGTAAACGGTGAGCTTGCGTATCGGGCAGACTATGAACAAGCTGCAAGCGGTGATTTTGCTCAATTAAAAACCGGAGCCATCAACTGGCCGAAACCAATATCCAACACCTCAACCGCCGTTGACGATCTTTGGCACGCGGCGGTCAATGGCGCTGGCAGTTACTACAGCGCACGTAACCCCCAGGCGCTTGCCTACAGCATCGAAGATCTGCTCAAGGAGATCGGCGAAAAAACAGGTGCTGCCGCCGCCGCGGCAACGAGTAACCCCAACGTCGTTGCCGGCGACAACTTTCTGTTCAGCACCACCTTCCGCACTGTTTTTTGGGATGGTGACTTGGTGCGCCAACAAATCGATCCGAGCAGTGGCGCGCTATCGGCTGTGGAGTGGCGGGCGCAACCCCTGGTGGACAGCCGCGTAAGCGCGAGCACTGACACTCGCACCATTCATACCTATTCCGGCAGCGGTTTAACCAAGTTGAAGGCGTTTACGTGGACCACTTTAACGAGCGCCGAGCAGGCTTACTTCAATCCGCCTTCTCAGCTTACCGGCTATTCCCTGCTCAGCGGCGCCGGCAAAAGCGCCGCCACCGGACAAAACATGGTGAACTATCTGCGCGGCCAGAACGCGTTAGAGGACGACACAGGCGATGCCGACAAGCCCTTCCGTGGGCGCGAGCACGTTTTGGGTGATTTTGCCAACGCTAAATCCGTTTACGTTCGCGCATCCTTATACAGCTACAGCGATGCGGGACATAGCGCCTTTCGCGTCGCAAACGAAACGCGGCAAGGTATGGTTTACGCTGCCGCCAACGACGGCATGTTGCACGCATTTAACGCCACAACCGGTGAGGAGAGTTGGGCGTTCATTCCTAAGCTAGTGATACAAGAGTTGTATAAGCTCGCGGACAAGAGCTATCCGCATCGGTTCTACGTCGACGGTTCGCCGGCGGTCGGCGACATTTTCGACGGCAGCGCGTGGCGCACCATTTTGGTCGGCGGGCTAGGGGCTGGCGGAACCGGCTACTATGCCCTTGACGTCACCGATCCTGCCAGTCCTAAAGCGCTGTGGGAGTTCACGCACGCTGATCTGGGGCTGAGCTTCGGCAACCCCCTCATCGCCAAGCTGAAGAGCGGTCAGTGGGTGGTCATGTTTACTTCGGGCTATAACAATGCCAATGGTGGCGGCCACTTGTTCGTCGTTGACGCAACTAGCGGCGCGTTACTTTACAAAATTGGGACTGGCGCAGGTTCCGCTGGAAATCCGAGCGGGCTGGGTAAGATCAACATGTGGATCAAGGATCCGAAAGACTACATCGCTGAAATGGTTTATGGCGGTGATTTGAACGGCAATCTGTGGCGCTTCGACGTTAATGACAGCATTGCGCCGTCGGGGCGCGAAGCATTCCTGCTGGCGGAGCTTGGTGGCCCGCCAGGCGCCGGCGTGCAGCCGATATCTAGCAAACCTGAACTCGGACAGGTTGACGGCTTTCAGGTCGTGTTCGTCGGCACTGGCAAGCTGCTGGGTATTAGCGACCTGAGCGACAGCAGTTTGCAATCTTTCTATGCCATCAAAGATCCTCTGGACGGCACTGCATGGGGTAAAGTGCGTGCCGGCGCCGGGTTGGTCAAGCAGGAAATGGTCGATAGCACTTTGGCGAGCGGCCAGCCGGTGCGAACCAACGCCCCTTCCAGCAAGAAAAAAGTCGACTGGGCCAATCCGAGCGTAGCCGGTTGGTATTTCGATTTTATCGATAGCCGCGAGCGTAGCAACACCGACGCCATTCTTGCGTTGGGAACCATCACCTTCTCAACCAACGTGCCAAGCGTTGAGCCCTGCGTCGCCGGCGGCTACAGTTGGCTCTACTATCTTGACTTCAAAACCGGCACGGCGGTTACCACGGCCGCGACTGCCACCAACAGCCAGGGAGCAACCGGCCAAAAACTGGGCAATGCAATGTCCACCGGTTCGGAGGTGGTTAAGCTCAGCGGCACCGGTAAGACCGTTACGATTAGCACGTTGGCCGATAACACTAAACCGGTTACCACCCACCCGACCCCGGGTAAATTCAAACGCAAGCGCGCGGGCTGGAGGGAAATAATGGATTGAGTTTGGTTCGACGACGTAAGGGAGGGTGGGGCAACATGCCCCAATTTTTCTCAATTCAATTCAGATGTCTCTACCGAAACCCGTCGGTATGGGAAATTCGATACTCTCGGTGAGGTCCGCCGCTCTCGAACCGACCGGAGCCGAGTGGGGGTAGTTTGGCGATGATTTGCTGCACCAGCACTCACGAGCCGCGGAACCAGTGGAATGAGCGGGGACGTTGTGCCAGGATTAAGTCCGACAGGCTCCTGGAAGCGGCGTTGCTGGATTAGCGTTTCTACAAATTAGACAAACTTAACAGTATTTTCTAGAATCTCGTTATGAGCGTGAGTAAGAAACAAAATTTTGATCCGCTGGCGGAATTGCCCGAATCTCGCGATGTAAAGCCAACGCGGCAGCGCTTGAACATTGCCCAGGCGCTGTTCGTGCGCCATCAGCATCTATCCGCCGACCAGATTATGGCGTTGTTAAACAAGGCGGGCAGTGAGCTTTCCAAGGCCACAGTCTATAACACCCTAAAGCTTTTCGTCGGGAAACGCCTGGTTCGCGAGGTCATAGTCGACCCGGAAAAGGTTTTTTACGATTCGAACATGGATCCCCATCACCATTTCTATGATACCGAGACCGGTGAAATCATCGATATCGATGCCGCGGGGATCGATGTGGTTGGATTACCAGAGTTGCCTCAGGGCATGGTGGGCGAGGGCGTGGATGTGATCGTCCGCATGCGCCGCGCCTGATCCTTACCCTTCTGATGCGAAAAAATCATCACGCCAACATCCTCGTGGATACGGCGCCGTGGCAGCGCATGCCTTGAGAACCGCATCGGTGTTGCCTTCTGGCAGGGCTGCTTAACGCCGTTTCGCCCGTGGATGCGCGGCGTCGTAGACCTTCAACAAATGCTGAAAATCCAAATGGGTATAAACCTGGGTCGAGCCGATACTGGCGTGGCCGAGCATTTCCTGAACCCCACGCAAATCGCTGGAGGACTGCAATAGGTGAGATGCAAAGGAATGGCGCAACACATGGGGATGAACATTGATGCGCATGCCTTGCTTCAGGGACCAGATCTTAAGCCGTAGTTGAATCGCTCGCGCGCCCAGACGGCGGCCGTTGCGGCCCACAAACAAAGCCTGCTCGTTTCCTTTGGCCAAAGTTGCCCGAAGCGGCAACCAGGTTTCCAACGCCGCCAGGGCTTTCCTGCCCACCGGCACGATGCGGGTTTTTCCGCCTTTGCCGGTGACGATGACTTGCCCCTCTTCTTGGCTAACGGATAACAGCGTGAGGCCGGTAATTTCCGACACGCGCAGACCGGAGGAATAGGCTAACTCCAGAATGGCTTTATCACGGAAAGCCAGTGCGTCGTCCGTAGGGATGCCCATCAGTCGCGCCGCCTCGTCCGGCGATAGGGCTTGGGGCAAGCGTTTGGCGCTTTTCGGCGGACGCAACCCCAAACAAGGATTGTTTATGAGGCCGTGGTTGCGCGCCAGATACGTGAAGAAGCCGCGCCACGCCGAGAGCATGCGCGCCAGGCTCCGTCCACCCAGGCCCTTGCCGTGGAGTGATGCGATGCAGCGGCGGATATCGTGAACTTGCAGACCGGCCAAGGACTGACCTTCGACAAGGCTAAACAGAACATCGATGTCGCGGCCATAATGCTGGCAGGTGAGCGCCGACAGGCGCCGCTCATGGGCCAGATGCCCCAAATAACCGTCGCGCCAATCGTGGCTTTCCGTCATCGCCTAGCTTTTTTTCCAGGCGCGCAGAATCGCGACGCTCGCCAGCTCCGATAGCCGGTGTAGATAAAGCGTTCCCATTTCCGGATAAAAGCGCGCCGCATCTTCCGAGGCCAAAACCAGCAGGCCGAATACTTGATCGCGTTTCAGCGCAATGAGTGCGAAGGAGCGCAAATGCCCGGCGGCCTCACCGAACCAGTGATCGACTTCATACACCGCGTGTTGGCCGCAATAGGGCGACGTCATCGCCGCCGTGAATTCCTTGATCTCCTGGCTGACGTTGGTGAACTCCGGGCGGCCGTCGATGCGTCCTTCGTGACCCCACAGCCGGAGGGTCACGTGGGGTACGCCAAACTGCTCCTCGAGGCCGGCGCAAATCATGTCGACCACGGATTCGAGTTGGTGTTCGCCCAATAGCGCCACGGCGAGGTGATGGATTTTTTCGCTGAGTTTGTCGTTCTCTTCGCCGAATTGAATCAATTCCGTGAGTTTGCCTTCGAGGATTTTGTTCTTTTGGCGCAAGGTCAGAATTTGCCGCTCGCTGATGGAAATGGCGCGCCCGCCGTGAGGATGGGGCAATTGAATTTCCGCCAATATCGGCGCGTAGTCTTCGAAGAATGTGGGATTATCGCGGAGATAATTTGCGACTTGATCGGGGCTAATTAACATGAATTATTCCTAGACTTCATACTTCGATCTCGCCTTTGAATACGGTGGCGGCAGGCCCGGTCATCATAACCGCACAGTCTGCGCTTTGCCACTCGATGGTCAATTTTCCGCCATGGGTCCGCACGCTGACGCGATGATCCAACAGGCCGCGCTGGATGCCCGCTACCACCGCGGCGCAGGCGCCGGTGCCACAGGCGAGCGTTTCGCCGGCGCCCCGTTCCCACACCCGCAGTTTGATATGGCCGCGATCCACGATCTCGAAGTAGCCGGCATTCACGCGGGCGGGGAAATCCGCGTGATGTTCGATTAACGGGCCTTGCATTAACACTGGCGCGGCCTCGACATCCTCGACCACCTGGACCGCGTGGGGATTGCCCATGGAGAGCGCACTGATCTTGACGACGCTCCCGCCGACGCGCAAATCGTAGAGCAGCGCTTGTGTGTCACGGCGAAACGGAATATCGGCGGGCGCAAAGCGTGGCGCGCCCATATCGACCGTGACTTCCCCGTTATCTTGCAGGCGCAAAACGATGATGCCGTTCTTCGTTTCGACCCGAATTTCGGACTTGTTCGTCAGGCCTTCGGCTCGAACAAAATGCACAAAGCAGCGCGCGCCGTTGCCGCAATGCTCCACCT
>JALYOK010000193.1 GCA_030856925.1 Pseudomonadota bacterium | reverse complement strand
GTCGGGG
This sequence comes from Pseudomonadota bacterium, assembly GCA_030856925.1. Taxonomy (GTDB): domain Bacteria; phylum Pseudomonadota; class Gammaproteobacteria; order Burkholderiales; family JALYOK01; genus JALYOK01. The sequence continues at coordinate 4,239 of JALYOK010000193.1, read as the reverse complement.
CGACTCTCGCCAAGCTGGGCGTTTCATGGCAAGACACTAAGATTACCTCGCTGTGCTCGTTAGCGCTCATTCATAAGCGGAACCAAATCGGGGATCAGATCGATGAGCCACTTGTTGTTTTGCGAACCCACCGCGTATAACATTCATTCGCACAAGTACGCTAACCGGCAAAATCGGTGTACACACATAGGATTTTCTGAGGAGAACTTGACTCATGGCAAGCCATGCAACGGGTGACGGAGGTATACCCGCGCGCGATGCAACAAAGCGCGGACTAAAAAGGATCATGACGCTTGGCGGGGCTTACGGTACCCGCAATTACACGGTGAAAGATTTGCGCGACCAAAAGGGCAAGCGGGTGTTGGTCGAGACACTTCCTTTTACTCCGGAGGAGGCTGCTGCCGCTGAGGAAGCGGGTATCGACACAATGAAAGTGCGCTTCGACCCAAAGCGGCCCGACCTTGCCGCGGAGATTCGCAAAGCCGCTCCAAATACATTCATGTCATTCTCGGTGCCTCTGGTAGCTGCGGCGAGCGAATCCGAAGCGGTGCGCCTCGCCTATCACGCAATGGAATTGGGGGCAGATGCCATCATGTGCCAATGGTCACCGCGATTCATCAGCGCCGCGGCGGAAGCAGGCGTGCCGGTTCAGGGCCACGCGGGCTTGGTTCCAAGAAAGAGCACCTGGACCGGGGGCTTGCGCGCGGTCGGCAAAACCCTCGAGGAAGCGATTTGGATCTATCGCGAGATCAAGCGTTTGGAGCAGGCCGGCGCCTGGGCGGTCGAAGTCGAAGTCATCCCGGCTGCCTTGTTGGCAGAGCTCACCAAACGCACCACGTTGCTCACTTCATCCATCGGCGCCGGCAGTGGTGGCGATATTCAGTTCCTGTTCGCGGAAGATATTCTTGGCAACCATCGACCACCGTATCCGAGGCATTCAAAGCAGTATCGCAACCTTTACAAGATGCAAGAGGCAATTCAGGCGGAACGAGTTGCCGGATTCAGAGACTTCATTGAGGATGTGCAATCCGAGGGCTTCCCTGGCCCCGAGCATATCATCGAGGCCCCGGACGGCTTGATCAGCGCATTTGTCGATCATGCCGAAAAGAACAATACCTAACACGGTGCATAATCATCTCTAACGAGGGATCTCTCTAGAAACGGACAACCCGATGCGAATTCTCCTTTCTATCAAACCAGATCTCATCGGCGCTGGCGCCGGTTTTCAAGGTGACTGAGCCAGCGATCATTCTCGGCGGACAAGGTCACCTCGACTACCTGGTGCTCGCATGCTGGGCCGAACGTACCATTGCGCTGGCGCAAAAGAACAAGCTCGACAATCCGGCATTAGGTTACGATCCATTCTTGCAACGCCGTATTGAGCCATTGTTGCCGCTGATAAAAAACCGTCGGATACGTCTCGTCACCAATATAGGTGCAGCAAATCCCGAAGCCGCAGGGCGCGCAATATGGTGCATCATTTCGGCTGGCGCCTGGATGACTGGCAACGGCTCGGGCAAGGCACGGTGGTCGGCCATTTACTGGAGTGCGCCGGGCAAATCACCGGCGGTTACTTCGCCGACCCGGGACGATCGCTTTCGCTGCAAACGAGTTCATTCAACTCGGAGAAGACTTGTCCTGTGTCTTGGTGTCGAAGTCACTGGCGTCGTGGCGTTCGTGTAACTGGCTCGCCGGCTCGCCCCACGCGCGGTTGACCATGCGGCCGCGCTGCACGGCCGGACGCGCCGCGATGAGGTCGGTCCAGCGCTGCAGATTCTGGTACTCGTTAACCTGTAGAAATTCTCCAGCCTCATAGAGCAAGCCTTTGGCGAGCACCCCATACCAGGGCCAGATGGCCATATCTGCGATTGAAAAGTCGTGGCCCGCCATGTATTCGTTGTCGGCCAAATGCCGGTCGAGCACGTCCAGTTGTCGCTTTACCTCCATTGCGAACCGGTCGATAGCGTATTCTATTTTAGTCGGCGCATAGGCATAAAAATGGCCGAACCCGCCACCCAAATAGGGCGCGCTACCCATCTGCCAAAACAGCCATGACCAGCAGGCGGCGCGGGCCGGGCCTGCAGTGGGCATGAAGGTTCCGAACTTTTCTGCCAGGTGGACCAAGATAGCGCCAGACTCGAACACCCGGATTGGCGTCCGGCCGCTGCGGTCCACCAGGGCCGGGATCTTGGAGTTGGGGTTGGCCGAGGCAAAACCGCTGCCGAACTGATTGCCTTCGGTGATCCGAATTAGCCAGGCGTCGTATTCGGCGCCGCTGTGGCCGAGCGCAAGCAGCTCTTCCAGCATCACCGTGACCTTGACGCCGTTGGGTGTCGCCAGCGAATAGAGCTGAAGCGGATGGCGGCCGACCGGGAGATCCTTGTCATGCGTTGGGCCGGCAATTGGGCGGTTGATGTTGGCGAATTTCCCACCGTTTTCTTTGTTCCAGGCCCAGACTTTTGGCGGTGTGTAGGTTGTGGTATCAGTCATCTCTCTAATGGTTCTTTCAAGTTAGGTCCGCTAGTGTCGCACAAGTATTGTCGAATAGATCAGCAAGTGGAGTGCCGAACAGAGACCTTTTCCACCGACAGTACAGGGTCGCCTTCGTAATGCGGAAATGTTTTTGGAACGACCGGTGTTCGTTGGTACCCACGGAATTCCATCTTCAATTCAGTAGTTCGGAGTGCCCGGACGGTTTCAAACGCCGATGGCAGCCGAATCACGAATTCGCCACACCCACGTTACGGAATCTCGATCACCACGCGGCCGCGAATTTCACCAGCCTTGAGTTGATCAAGCGTGCGGCTGACATCGGCGAGCGAGCGCTTCTCGATGGGTATGGGTTTAAGCTTGCCGGCGCGCGCCAGCGCGACCAGCTCGTTCAACTCCGCGACGGTGCCGACATTCGAGCCTTGCAGCATGAGCGCGCGCTGTACCAATACAACCAGCGATACCGGAATTTCCCCGCCGTACAGACCGACCACAATTAACTTGCCGCCCTTGCGCAGCACCGCCAGAGACAGATTCGCCGTATCGCTTGAAGCAACCAAATCGACCGCGCCATAAATCGGTCCGCTAGCCACCGTGCGGATTTGCTCCGCTGCCTGCGCGTCGCGCCCGTTCACCGTTGCCGCGGCCCCAGCGGCCTGCGCGGCGTCGAACTTTGCCGAATCGATGTCCACCGCGATGATGCGTTCGTGCCCAAATGCGCGCAGCACACTGATCGCGGCTAGGCCCAGCCCACCGGCTCCCATGACCGCGACCCATTCGTCGCGCGGAATTGGCGCCAATTGCCGTACCGCGGAATAAGTCGTCAATCCCGAACAGGATAATGTCGCCGCCCAAGCCGGATCGATGCCGGTGGCATCGATCAAATAGCGTGGATGTGGAATCAGCAGATGATCGGCGTAGGCCCCAGGCAATTGAATGCCGACATAGCGCTGCTTCATGCAGTGGTTATCTTGTCCCTCGTGGCAGCGCACGCAATCCCCGCAACCGATCCACGGGCAAACCAATCGGTCTTGGCCGATCGGTACATCCCCTGCCTCGGGGCCGGCGGCGGTCACCGTGCCATAGGGTTCATGGCCGAGGGTAATCGGTGGATTCATGCCGCGGTCACTCATGTGAAAACGCTTACCGCCGCCAAGATCGAAATAACCGTCGCGGATGTGCACATCGCTGTGACATACACCGGAATATTTAAGTTTCAGCAGAACCTGCGTTCCGCTTGGCTTCGGTGTCTCCCGCTCACGCCTCTGTAGTGGTTTGCCCCACGCAACGACATCATAGCTATACATTTGCACTCCTCCTGTTGGTCGCGCAATTATAAAACCACTGAACGGACCGGGCGTTTTGTAGATCAAATTGTACAACTGATGTTTGTTACGAGATTGACAAATAGATCCGATGATGCGGCAATAATCGACGCTTTGCATGAAGCGATTCGATTCTGGATGTCGAAGCTTGGAGACAAATCTGCGCGTCGTCTGCATCGCCGGCGACAGGGTAAACACATCGAGGAGTTCGCCTTCGTCGCGGGCAACCCCCGCGAAGCTCAAATCGCGTGCGATGAAAGCATGCCGTAGGAACAAATGCGACCGTGCGCGGCCACGTGTCATGCTGCAGCCCGTCAGTGCAAAGATTTGTTAATCGACTGAGAGGTCGCGAAATTGCCGTTCAGTTTAGTCCCGCGAATTGGAGCCTACCGCCAGATTCGGAGAACGCCCACCCTTTTTGTGC
>JALYOK010000160.1 GCA_030856925.1 Pseudomonadota bacterium | reverse complement strand
ATAAATTACTGGAAAGCTATCGCGCTCTTCAAAAGACCCGGGAAGGCTTGAATCTTCTCCGCGGTTTTCAAGAACGCTATCCGGCGCTGGACCTTTTAAACGCAGCGTTTCAGGCAACGCTTGAGACCGAGGGAGCGAATACGGCCTACCGTCTGGTTCGTGACGATTTGCGCCGCAACCCGAACTTGTTGGGCTTGGATAAATTCCTGGAGGCTCAGGCCATCGACTCTCCGCCGGAACGACGAGCCGACCTGCAACTGATCAAAAACCTTGTCCAGGCCTATGCCGGGCGGCTCGCCCTCTATCAATGTGAAACCTGCGGCTTCAAGGCGCGCCAGTTCTATTGGCATTGTCCCGCCTGTGGCGGTTGGGAAACCTATCCGCCCAGGCGCAACGCTGAACTTGAGTTGCAGCGGAGCTAATCTACATTCTGAATATCATCGATCCTCGAATCATAGTCGCACTCGATGTCGCCGATCGAGACTCTGCGCTTAACATGGCCAAGCAATTGGACCCCACGTTATGTCGAGTCAAAGTAGGCAAAGAATTGTTCGTCGGCGGCTCGCCGAGGATGGTGCGTGAACTTCGGGATCTCGGTTTTGAAGTGTTTTTGGACCTCAAGTTTCACGACATCCCCAACACGGTTGCCGCCGCTTGCAAAGCCGCCGTAAATCTCGGCGTATGGATGCTGAACGTGCACGCGTCCGGCGGACGCGACATGCTGCTCGCTGCGCGCGAGGCAGTAGCAGTCGGCACGACGAAGCTGATCGCCGTGACCGTGCTCACGAGCTTTACCGAATCGGCGCTGCGTGAAATCGGTGTTCCGGTCAGCGTCGATGAACAAGTTATGCGCCTGGCGCACCTCGCTCGCGATTGCGGGTTGGACGGCGTAGTCTCATCGGCGCGGGAAGCCGCCATGCTGCGGGCGGCGATACAGACACCGTTCGTGCTGGTGACGCCGGGCATACGTTTGCCGGCCGCGGCGAAGGACGATCAGGTTCGTGTTGTGACGCCGCAGAATGCGCTGCGCGCCGGCGCCGACTATCTGGTCATCGGCCGGCCCATCACCGCCGCCGAGGACCCTCGCGCTGCGCTTGTCGAAATCTACAGCATGATCATTCAGGAAAATAAAATATGAACCTTACAGTTATTGGCGCCGGCTATGTCGGTTTAGTTAGTGGGACTTGCTTGGCTGACGTTGGGAACCATGTGCTGTGCCTCGACGTCGATCAGCGCAAGATCGATTCCCTGCTGAACGGGGGGATTCCCATCTTCGAGCCGGGCCTGGAAGATGTGGTCAAGCGTAACGTTGCCGCCGGGCGCCTTAAGTTTACGACGGACGTCGCTGCCGCTACGGCATTCGGGCAAATCCAGTTCATCGCCGTGGGTACACCGCCCGACGACGATGGTTCCGCCGATCTCAAGTACGTGGTCGAAGCAGCCCGTTCTATCGGACAAAATATGACGGACGCAAAGATCGTGGTCGACAAATCCACCGTGCCGGTCGGGACCGCCGATCTGGTGCGCAAAACTATCGGTGAGGAGTTGGAAAAGCGCGGACAAAAGATCGCGTTCAGTGTCGTATCGAACCCCGAATTCTTGAAAGAAGGCGCTGCAATTGAAGATTTCATGAAGCCCGATCGCATCATCATCGGCGCAGACGATGAGCGCGCGGTGAAAGTCATGCGCACCTTATATGCTCCGTTCCAGCGTAACCGCGAGCGCATCATGTTCATGGACGTGCGTTCCGCCGAGTTGACCAAATACGCAGCCAACGCGATGCTCGCCACCCGCATCTCGTTCATGAACGAGTTGGCGTTACTGGCGGAAAAACTCGGCGCCGATATCGAACAGGTGCGCCAGGGCATAGGCTCGGATCCGCGTATCGGCTATCACTTCCTCTATCCCGGTTGCGGCTACGGGGGATCCTGTTTCCCAAAAGACGTGCAGGCGCTTCAGCGTACAGGCCGGGCTAACGGTCAGGAACTTCACATCCTCGGCGCGGTTGAAAAGGTGAACGAGCTGCAAAAGCAAGTGCTGCTCGCCAAGATCATCAAGCGTTTCGGTTCGCTGTCGGGCCGCCGCTTCGCCCTCTGGGGCCTCGCCTTTAAACCCAATACCGACGACATGCGCGAAGCGCCGAGCCGCGTACTGATCGAAGGTCTGTGGAATCAAGGCGCGACGGTGTCTGCCTTTGATCCCGTCGCTGTGGAAGAAACGAAGCGCATCTATGGAAACGACGCGCGAATCCACTACGCGGAATCGCCGACGGCAGCGCTGCAAGGCGCCGACGCGCTTGCCATCGCCACCGAATGGAAAGTATTCCGCAGCCCCGATTTCTCCGTCATCAAAGCTGAGCTTAAACAGCCGGTGATTTTTGACGGACGCAATCTCTATGATCCCGCGGTGCTCAGGAACGAGGGAATCGAGTACTATCCGATTGGCCGCAAGGTTTAGAGGATGTCCGTGAACCGTTCATGAATTATTCGCGGACCAGTGCTTAATGGCGATACCGGAATTTTCCGCCGCGCGAGTATTGGTGGTCGGAGACGTGATGCTGGACCGCTACTGGTTTGGCGATGTCACGCGTATCTCGCCTGAGGCGCCTGTGCCTATCGTGCATATTCAGCATTCCGAAGAGCGTCCGGGCGGCGCGGCCAACGTTGCCCGCGGTGCGGCGGCATTGGGAGCTCAGGTGAGACTTTTGGCGGTCATTGGACCCGACGAACCCGGTGCGCGCCTCGGCGAATTGCTGCGCGAGGCGGGAGTCGATGCTGTGTTGCATCAAGATCATGCGTTGAAGACTACGGTGAAGCTGCGAGTGATCGGCCGCCAGCAACAGTTGCTGCGGCTCGATTTCGAAACTTTTCCCAGCCACGATGTGTTGCTGTCTAAGCTCGAAGATTTCGCCGCCCTACTTAAGACGACCGATGTGGTGGTGCTTTCGGATTACGGTAAAGGCAGCCTCACCCACATTGAACGCATGATCGACTTATGCAGTGCGGCAAACAAACCTGTTCTGGTTGATCCCAAGGGTGACGAGTTCGCTCGTTATCGCAATGCAACCATGCTGACGCCGAATCAATCGGAGTTTCGCACCGTGGTGGGAAGCTGGAAATCAGAACCGGAAATGACGGAAAAAGCCCAAGCGTTGCGCACCTCTCTTAACCTAGCGGCGCTGTTGGTGACTCGCTCCGAGGAGGGCATGACGCTTTATCGGGACGCTGACGTGTTCCACGTTCCAGCCCAGGCCCGCGAGGTATTCGACGTCAGCGGCGCCGGCGACACGGTGATCGCCACGCTGGCGGTGATGCTGGCGAGCGGCGCGACCATGGTAGATGCGGTCAAGCTTGCCAATCGCGCTGCCGGGCTCGTCGTCGGCAAACTCGGCACCGCGGTGGTCGAGCGCGCCGAGTTTCTGGAGAAAAGCTGATGTATATCGTGGTGACCGGCGCGGCCGGATTTATCGGCGCCAATCTCGTCAAGGCGCTGAACTCACGCGGCAAGACCAATATCATCGCCGTCGATAATCTGAGCCGTGCCGATAAGTTCAAGAATTTGGCGGACTGCCAAATCGCTGACTATCTGGACAAAGACGAGTTCATCGGACTCATCACCAATGAGGGATTCCACGGAGATATCGCCGCCATCTTCCATCAAGGCGCTTGCTCTGACACCATGGAGACCGATGGCCGGTACATGATGCAGAACAACTATCGCTACTCGGTAGAGTTGCTGGATTTTTGCCAGGCGCAGTCGGCGCCGTTGATTTATGCATCGTCCGCGGCGGTCTATGGCGCCGGCCGAGTATTCAGGGAAAGCCCCGAATTCGAAGCGCCGCTCAACGTCTACGGCTATTCCAAGCTGTTATTCGATCAACATGTCCGAAACCGTGCGCGGGAGTTTCGTTCGCAAGTGGTCGGCCTGCGTTACTTCAATGTCTACGGGCCTCGCGAGGCGCACAAAGCGCGGATGGCCTCAGTGGCGTTTCATTTTTTTAATCAGTATAAAAACGATGGCCGCGTCAAGTTGTTCGAAGGCGCGGAAGGCTATGCCGACGGCGAGCAACTGCGCGACTTCATTGCCGTCGACGATGTGACCAACGTCAACTTGTTTTTCTACGATCATCCCGAGCGCTCCGGCATCTACAACGTCGGCACGGGGGCTTGTCAATCCTTCAACGATGTCGCGCGCGCCACGGTCAACACCTGCCGCGCTCAGCAAAGTCAGCCGCCATTGAGCTTGCAGCAACTGCGCGATCAAGGACTCATCGAGTACATCGAGTTCCCTGAGGCGCTGCGCGGCAAGTATCAGAGTTTTACGCAAGCGGATAACTCGGCTTTGCGCAAAGCCGGTTTCAACTCGCCGTTCCTTACCGTCGAACAAGGCGTCGAACGATATGTGCA
>JALYOK010000134.1 GCA_030856925.1 Pseudomonadota bacterium | reverse complement strand
GATCGACAGCGAGGGAAATCGGGAACTGGGCGAACGATTCGGTCGCCAGTTTCCTGCAGATGTCGAAGGATTTTTGGACGGAAGAGCGACCCACCGTCGCGAAATCCCAGGATGTGGCCGCGTTTGTCGCGTCGGTGGACGAGTTGCGCGACGCCGTCGCGAGGTTGGAAAAGCGCATCGAGTTGATGGGAAACAACGCGAGGCGAAGTTGATCTACACTGTGACGTCACGGCCCCGCACGCGAAAGTCAAAGTTGGCGCCTCGATAATGAGCCATCGCAGTTTCTTAGATTAAAAGGCGATGCTCATTCTACGTTTCCTAAAAATCCTCTATGTGATGTTTGCCAACGGCCTGGATGAGTTCTTGCCGGCCGGCAAACGCCTCGGATGGTTACGCGCACTATTTCGCGTGTCGTTGTTTTGGCGTCCGCTCGCGCGTCCGCGCGCTCAGCGGTTGCGGTTCGCGTTCGAACGGCTCGGGCCGATTTTCGTGAAGTTCGGCCAATTGCTATCGGTGCGCCCCGATCTCATTCCCGCCGATATCATCGCGGAGCTATCGAAACTGCAGGACCGCGTACCACCGTTTTCTAAGGACGAAGTCATCGACTCGTTGCATGCGGCCTACGGCGAGCCTCACACCAATATTTTTTGCGACTTCGATCTCATCCCCGTTGCCAGCGCGTCTATCGCCCAGGTCCACTTCGCCAGCATCCGCGGCGGCCATGACGACGGACGAAAGGCGGCGGTAAAGATCGTGCGACCGAATATCAACCGTGCGATTCGGCAAGACGTATCGTTGCTGTACCTGCTGGCGGTCCTAGTGGAAAAACTCTTGCCCGATGGGCCGCGCTTGCGTCCGCGGGAAGTGGTTCGCGAGTTCGAGAAAACCATCCTCGACGAACTAGACATGATTCGGGAAGCATCGAATGGCAGTCAACTCAAACGAAATTTTGCCGATGGCCGCTTGCTCTATGTGCCGGAAATCTTCTGGGATTACTGTCGCAGTAAAGTGTTGGTGATGGAGCGCATCGATGCAATTCCCGTCAACGATATCGAGCAACTGAAGCAATACAATGTCGATATCAAACGCTTGTCACGCGATGGCGTGGAGATTTTCTTCACGCAGGTCTTCCGCGACGCTTTCTTCCACGCGGACATGCATCCCGGCAATATTTTCGTGTTGCGCGACGGGCGCTATTCCGGCGTCGATTTCGGTATTATGGGGTCTCTATCGGCCCGCGACAAACAATATCTGGCGCAAAACTTTATGGCTTTCTTCGATCGCGACTACGGCCGCGTCGCCCGTGCTCACGTCGAGGCCGGCTGGGTGCCGAAGGGCACCAGAGTCGACGAGTTCGAAGGCGCGATCCGCAGCGTGTGCGAACCGATCTTCGGCAGACCGATCAAAGATATCTCGTTTGGAAACCTGCTGATGCGCCTGTTCGATGTGTCACGCCGATTCAAGATGGAAATTCAGCCACAATTGGTGTTGCTGCAAAAAACGCTCCTGCAGATCGAAGGACTAGGGCGTCAGCTCGATCCCGATTTGGACATCGTACCGATCGCCAAGCCCGTGTTAAAACGCTGGATGCGAGAGCAAATCGGCTGGCGCGGCTTGGTGAAAAATATCAGACAGGAAGCGCCGCTGTGGGCGACCATCCTGCCGCAGTTGCCGCGCCTCGCGAGGAGTTATCTCGACCGCCAATCACCGGACGCGCTGGAAATCGCTCTCACTAAGCTGGAACGCGAACACACCAAACTGAAGCGCTGGCTTTATTTTCTCATGGGGTTGCTCGGTGTCATGGCCGCGCTGCAACTTGGCAGTTGGTTTTTCACCGTGACTTTATGAAAATCAAAAGTCACTTGTCTGCAAAGGCAATGGCCCGAGGTGGCCCGAGGCCAGCCGCCCACCCCGTGCCAGAGCGGCTTCCAGCCTATGTCCGTCTGCCCAGCAAGCACCACGCGGTCTCCGGCAAGGTAAACGTTCTGTATTTGTTGTTTTGGATATCGCTCGCGCTGGTGGCGTACTTCGGCATGAACGCACTGACGGCGCCCAAGGTGGCAAGCGTGGCGGTATCGAATAACGGTGATTTGGAAATTGTGATCCCGCGTTCTCGCAACGGCCACTACTACGTCGATGGCGCCATCAACGGTTATGCCACAACTTTCCTGGTCGACACCGGCGCGACCACCGTGGCGATCGACCCGCAAGTCGCGCGCGCCGCCGGGTTACCGAAAGGCTACGCGGCCACATTCGGCACGGCAAGCGGCAAAGCGCAAGGCGAAACCGTGCCGCGCCAGAGCGTCACAGTTGGCGGGTTGCGCATCGATGATGTCACCATCGCGGTGATCGATGGCGTCGGCGAAGTAGGGCTGCTGGGGCAGAATATCTTAAGGCATATGGATGTCAGCCAAACGGGCGATCGAATGATTTTGCGCGCCAAGGGACGTAGTGCGAATTAGCGAACTTACGATCTCAAGGTGGGCGTGAAGCGCGGCCACTAACAAATCAAGATTCATTGAGGATTACACATGATTTACGAATTGGGGGATCTGAAACCTGAATTTCGCGGTAATTATTTCGTGGCCGATAATGCGCGGGTCATCGGTCAATGCATATTCGAAAACAACGTGAGCATCTGGTTCGGCGCCATTTTGCGCGCCGACAACGATCGCATCACCATCGGGGAAAATTCCAATGTTCAGGATAATTCCGTCGTCCACGCCGATCCCGGATTTCCGGTCAATATCGGCCGCGATGTAACCGTCGGACACCTGGTGATGTTGCACGGTTGCAGCGTCGGCGACGGTTCGCTTATAGGCATCAAAAGCGTTATCTTGAACGGTGCGGTGATCGGTAAGGAATGTTTGATTGGAGCAAATACCCTGATTCCCGAGGGCAAAATAATTCCGGATCGCTCATTGGTGGTGGGTTCGCCCGGTAAAGTGATGCGGCAGCTCAGCGATGAAGATGTTGCAGGTATACGCGAAGGCGTCAGTTATTACGTAGAAAAAATCACACATTATCGCGAGCACCTCAAAGCAATTTGAAACGCCCCGCTTCCGTCGAGCATCCAAGGGAAACTCCGTCTTCCGGCTTAACGGGTTACCTCATTGCGTTTTACCTTCTTCTGATCGCGTACGTTAGCTTAACGCCTTTCAGCGGCTGGCGCCTGCCGGCAACGGCGCCGTGGACATTTCTCTGGCAAGGCTGGCCGAAGTATTTCACCCACTTCGATCTTGCGATCAACTTCATCGCTTACTTGCCGTTCGGCCTATTGCTGTATGCGTACCGCGCGCCGTTCTCAAGCCGCGGCCGGGCGATTGCGGTGAGCATTACTTCGGGTGTGCTGTTGAGCCTGGTGCTGGAGATCTTGCAGGGTTTCTTGTACGATCGCATCGCGTCCAATCTTGATTTCCTGCTCAACAGTGTGGGCTGTGCAAGCGGCGCGCTGCTGTCAGCCTGGCTGGGGCGGCATACAAAGTTGGATGTGAGATTATCGCGGTGGCGGCAACAGCTGTTTTTGCCCGGCGTTACGATCGATATCGGTTTGGCGTTGCTCTGCCTGTGGTTGATTTCCCAGCTCAATCCATCAATACCTTTTTTCGGCGCCGGGGTCGTGACCGAGATCCCGCCCAGCTATGGCGAGGGCCATGACGCTGCGCCGGTATCGGAAATTCCTTTCGCGCTGGGGACGGCGCTCAATTTCTGCGGCCTCGGATTGTTCGTCCTGACCCTTATGCGTTCCCGCAGCCACGCCCTGGTCGCCGTGCAGGTTCTGACTGGAGTCGCGCTTTGCCTTAAGCTCTTTGCTGCCTACCTGCTGCTTCGGCCCCAGGTCGCCGCCCATTGGCATAGTGATGAGACGCTCACCGGGCTTGCAATCGGTTTCGTGGTGCTGCTGCCTCTGTCGTTCGTGCGACTCAATCTGCGTATCTATCTTGCCGCCGTGTTGATATTGGCCGGCGGAATGCTGTCGAAAATGGCCGGCAGCTACACTTCGCTGCGCGAGGTGTTGCGGTTGTTCGATTGGCCCTATGGTCAGTTGCTGCATTTCACGGGACTTACACTCTATCTGCATGAGATTTGGCCGCTGGTAGCGCTGATATTTTTGTTTTGGTGCTGGTGGCGGCAACGGTTAGATCGAAACCCTGCGTTATAATCGCGGCCTTCATCAGGCTGAACCAACCACCATGCCGGGCTATTACAATCATCACGTTTTTTTCTGCTGCAACCAGCGCGCCAACGGCGAAGCCTGTTGCAATGACCATGGTTCCAGCGAGATGCGCGGCTATGCGAAAGATCGAATCAAAGCATTGAAAGTGTCGGGCCAAGGCCAAGTCCGAATCAACCAAGCGGGTTGCCTGGATCGCTGTGCGGAAGGTCCGGTGATAGTGGTTTATCCCGAAGAAGTTTGGTATACCTATGCCGACAAAAAAGATGTCGACGAGATCATCGAAGAGCATCTGGTCAATGGCCGCGTGGTCGAACGGCTAAGAATTTAATGCTGAATTTCGACAAACGCGAAACGGTTTTGCTTCCCGGCCCGGCGGGAAAACTCGAAGTCGTGATCAATCGGCCGCGTGGCGAAGCGCGCGGCATTGCGCTGATTGCCCATCCGCACCCCCTACACGGTGGCACGCTTGACAACAAAGTCGTGCAAACCTTGGCGAGCACATTTGCCGAACTCGATTGCACAGCGTTTCGGATGAATTTTCGCGGTATAGGCCAGAGCGAAGGGACCTACGACGAGGGCGTTGGCGAGACCGACGATATGTTATTCCTGGCCGATCATGCGAAACGCGAATGCGGCGAGTTACCGATTCTTCTTGCAGGATTTTCCTTCGGCGGTTTTGTCCAAACCAGAGTGGCCACAAAACTGGATATACGCAAGCTCGTGTTAATCGCGCCTGCCGTCGGGCGCTTCGATGTCGCCGAAGTGAAGCCTGATACGCTGGTTATCCACGGTGAGCTCGACGAAACGGTTCCGCTTAAAGACGTTATGGATTGGGCGCGGCCGCAACATTTGCCGATTGTCGTTATCCCCGGCGCGGATCATTTTTTTCATAAAAGATTGCAACTGATCAAGCAGCTTGTCGCGCAAGCATGCCGGTTTTGGGGGACCTCTAATTAAGTCCCTCGCGATCGCGCTGGACATCAGAGATCCCCTGACCGTCCGGAACCTGTGCAAGTCCTATGGTAGCCGCGAAGTCGTCGCCGGTGTCAGTTTCGAGTTGAAACGCGGTGAGTGCTTTGGTCTGCTTGGGCCGAACGGCGCCGGCAAAACGACCACGCTTCGTTTGTGTCTAGGCTTGACAGAGCCTGATTCGGGAAGCATCAT
>JALYOK010000082.1 GCA_030856925.1 Pseudomonadota bacterium | reverse complement strand
GGGGAAACCATTCGTTTGTCCGATATTTGGCGTTAAAGCACCCCACAACAAACCGAGTATCGGAAGCGTGAGTCTCGATTATTTGATGCCGAATAGCTTGTTGCCGATACCCTTTTTCGCCAATGCTTCAGATGCCGTAGCCAGCCCCTCCGCCGGCGATACAACGGAATCTTGATCCTCGGCGATTTGCAATTGGCCCGTCACCACCAAGTAACCGACCAGCACGCAGCGCTTGATCCACTGTTGCTGATCGTTCGCCGCGAGATAGTCTAGCAATAGTTTGGCCTCCAAACCGTCCGAAGGATCGAGCCCGACGATCAACTTCTTGAGCATTGGTTCCCTAGGCGTTTAGCTTGAGATATTTGTACATGCCGCGCGCGTTGGCGAATTCCGGCTCCGGCATCACTTTGGCATTCGGGAAATAAGATGTCAACTTGGTCATGAATCCCGATCCGCCGCCGACGAACAGGATCACATCCAAGTGCGCGCCGTTGCCGAAATGGCGCTTCGCTTCGGTCAACACTTGTTCGGTTACCTCATCGGTCGCGGCTTGGACGATGGACTTGATGTTTTGCGGCTTGCCGAAACGCTTGACGTTGCCGGTTCGAATCGCAAGGTCGAGCACCTTGCGCGAGATGATGCCGTCGCCGTGCTGGGCGCGAAGCTTAGTCGCAATACTCTCATAAATATCCATCACGCCCGTCTGCCCGGTGCCTGAGCGCGCGTGATCGATTTGATGGCCCTCCAATACCGTGACACAATCGGTGGTCCGGCCGCCGATGTCGATCACCCCGCAGGGCCCTTCCATCTCGATCTGGTTACCCTTATCGTCGTAGGCGTAATCGAACCACGATGCCACCGCCTCCGGCAGCACGAGATGCTCGACGATATCCGCGCAAGCTCCGCCGTCCAGGGCTTTCACTTCCTTACTTAGGGATTCTTGTTTCTTTGCGATGAATTCTTCGTTGCGCACATCGCCTTTAAAATAATTCGAGACTTGCAGGCCGGTGGCGAGTTTGATTTTCTTGCCGCCCATCCCCGCCAGACGCAGCGCATGATGAATGATGACTCGATTCAGTTCGGAAATCGGATAGTCATCGAAACGGGTTTCGTCGCCTTCGATTTTTTCGCTGACGGTAAACTTGCGCCCGCCGGTTTCATAACTTCCGCCGACCTTGTCTTCGCTTCCCATCGACGATAGGCCGAACAGCCCAGCCCGGGCCAGGGATGCGATGCGTACCTTGTCACCGCGAGATACAACTTTCGTTTCGGCGTAGCCATCGTCTACACCTACCATAAGAAAGTTGCCTGCATTCTTTTCGCTCATTCTAATCCCCTTAACCATTGTGGACGCCGTCCACTCGAAATTTACCCAACAACGCGAACATTGCGATCTAGCCGCATGATTTACCTAATGCATTTTATGCAAAGTCGCAGCAAGAGTAAAATCCGTCTGATCACGAATAGCCAAATCAGCGCAAAAGCCCCATGAATTCACCCACGGTTTCTACGAAAATTATGACGGACGCACTGCATGGAAGAGCGTTTCTTAGCCGCATCGAAGAATCGAAAATTCGCGAAGTCGCGAATGCCGGCTTAGGCATGACGGATCTGTTGGCGTTCTGGTTTGGCGAGCCAGATCAAGTGACGCCTGCCCTCATACGCGATGCGGCCAAGCGCGCCCTCGATGCCGGCGCCACGTTTTACACTCAAAATCTTGGCATTCCGCCGCTCCGGGAAGCAATCGCACGTTATGTCTCGCGCCTGCATCAACCCATCGACGAGAGCCGTGTTGCCGTCACCAGTTCCGGGGTGAACGCCTTGATGCTGGTGTATCAAGCGCTGTTCGATCCCGGTGATCGCGTCGTCATCGTCACGCCTGTGTGGCCTAATGTAACCGAGGGTCCGAAGATACTCGGCGCCGCCGTGACCCGCGTCCCGCTTCACTTTGAGCGTGGCTGGAAGCTAGATCTGGCGCGGCTTCTGGCAGCATTAACACCGGGAACCCGGGCGGTGATTATCAATTCGCCGAACAATCCTACGGGCTGGTCAATGGATCGGGCCTGCCAGGAAATCGTCTTCGCTCATTGCCGCAGGCTGGGCATATGGATCATCGCCGACGATGTCTACGAACGCTTGTATTTTGAACCCGGCGCCAACTGCGCGCCCTCATTCCTTGATCTTGCAGAGGCAGACGATCTTGTCATCAGCGCCAACAGCTTCAGCAAATCATGGCTGATGACCGGTTGGCGCTTAGGCTGGATCGTCGCCCCGGCGTTGTTGACGGAAGTGTTCGCCAAATTGATCGAATACAACACCTCATGCGCGCCGAGCTTCGTGCAACAAGCCGGCATCGTCGCACTCGAACAAGGCGAGTCGATTACCCAGGAATTTCTCAAACGGTTGAAAATAGCGCGGGATTTTTTGGTCGGGCGATTGGCGCCGCTACCGGGCATTCGAGTCGCCGCGCCGCCCGGCGCCATGTATGTGTTCCTCGGCATCGACGGCCTCACCGACAGCGTTGCGTTCGCCAAGGGATTGGTCGGCGAAGCCAAGCTAGGATTGGCGCCCGGCGCAGCTTTCGGTACGGAAGGAGAGGGTTATTTGCGCTGGTGCTTTGCGAGTTCGCTGGCGCGGCTGGATGAGGGTGCGCGCCGTTTACAAGTAGCTTTAACGACAACCACAGATTTAAAGGTTTGTTGAAAAACGTAGCGAGGATGCCCGTATGCGAGTCGCACGGCGCGCAGGAACCGGAGTGTACTAAGGAACCTCTGATTAAGTCCATCGCGGCTCGCGTTGGGCCCTGAAGCGGTCGATCGCAAGGCGCGGGCGCGAAGCCAAGGGTGGTTCCCTTGGCGAGCGGCGCAACGAAGCGAGCGGCCCCTTCAGGGCCCAACCCGCATGGGCTGGGGTTTGCCGGGCGGCATGCTTTGTTGCGAACTCGCTTATGTGGAATAACCACACCGGGATCAAAGCGTCGCGCCTGCCACCCGGCAAACTCCAGCGCGACCGCGAGGGACTTAATCAGAGGTTCCCTAAAGACCGTTTACTTGAAAAGGTCGGCGCCGGTGACGGCGACCGCCTCGAGTTGTGCCGCATAATATTTCTCGCGATTATAGATGGTATCGTTGTGTAGCGTCCGTAATTGTTTGACTAGCACCTTACCGGTCTGCGGGAAAAAGTAGACTTTGCGCGGATAAGTATTGCCGAGGTCCTGGGCCGAGATTTTGATACGTTCATGGCGAAGGTATTCACGCACGAATTCGGCATTGCGCTGACCGACGTCGGTCATGCCCGCCAACACCCGTCCGCCGCCGAATACCTTCGCTTCCAGCCGATCTCGTTTGGCCCCCAAACTTAGCAACTGGTTGATCAGCACCTCCATTGCGTAGGCGCCGTAACGGGCCGACATGCTGATCAGACTCTTCGCATCACCGCCGTGCTGAGGCAACATAAAATGGTTCATGCCGCCGATCAAATTATCCGGATCGCGCATGCAGGTTGAAACGCACGATCCCAGCACGGTAACGATCAACATGTTGCGCTTGGTGACGTAATATTCGCCCGGCAATATTTTGGCCGCCATCATACCGAACGAGCGGTCGTGATAGACGTTCGGTTGCGCGACATTGGTAAAGTCTTCCGATTTCATTTTCGCTGGTGCTCAATAGGCCGCGTCAGGTCAAGCGATAAACGGTTTTTTCGCACGTTTGATACAAGTCTTTTGCGTGAAACAGATTCTCCGAGTGCCCGACGTATAGACGTCCGTCGGGCTGCAGCACTTGACTCAGTTTTTTCAGGATCGAGTATTGCGTTTCTTTGTCGAAATAAATCATGACATTGCGGCAAAAGATGGCGTCGTACTTTTCTTTTATTCCCCAGTTCGCGCTCGTTAAGTTGATGTGTTCAAAGCGAATACCCTGTTGGATTTCGTGTCTGACTTTGGCGTAACCCTCATGCGGACCGGTACCGCGAAGAAAAAAGCGATTACGCCGCGCCAGGCTCATACGTTCCAGCCGATCGGCACTATAAATCCCCCGTCGCGCCTGCTCCAAAACATTGGTATCGAGGTCCGACGCCAGAATGCTGGGTTGGGGGGCGATGCCGCCGCCAATTTCAGCGAGGGTGATAGCAATCGAATAGACCTCTTCTCCGGTCGAGGACGCCGCACTCCACACCCGAAACGGGCGGTTGGTCGCGCTGTCTCGATATTGTCGCCCCAGTATGTCGAAATGGTGAGGCTCACGAAAGAACTGGGTAAGGTTGGTGGTGATGGCGTTAACAAACGCCTCCCACTCCGGCGCTCTAGCATCATCCAATAAGCCCAGATATTCGCGAAAAGAATCGAGTTTAAGCGCGCGCAAGCGCCGCGCCAGGCGGCTATAGACCATTTCTTGTTTGCCGGCTTTGAGATTGATGCCGGTCCGCGTATAAATGAGCCGACGGACCGTCTGGAAATCCCGCTCGGCGAAATTGAACTCGCGCTGGCGAATCGCGGGAATCGGAGACGGCGAACTCATGGGGTCAATCAGTAAGTTCGCCGCGATTATCGGGGCGCCGGATCCGCTTCCAGCGCCGGA
>JALYOK010000357.1 GCA_030856925.1 Pseudomonadota bacterium | reverse complement strand
TATCCTGCCTGCCTCGTGGCAAAGCATGGTCTGAGAGCCGCATTGATATTGCCTCTCAGGCCGATGTGCTGGCGTATCGTTTGAAAGACAGTTTGCTTCCTGATCGTTATCTGACTACGTTGGCTCAATGGTGTACACACTGCGGTTGGAGCGGCGGTTGCGGCGTTGATGGGTGTATAATTTTGCGATGAATGAACTGGTTAAAACGCCGATCATCAACGCGCAGCCCTTCGCTAGAGTTCTCGGCGAACCGGTCACGGAGTTGCCGCGGGATTTATACATCCCGCCGGAAGCGCTGCAGATTTTTCTCGAGACTTTCGAAGGTCCGCTCGATCTATTGCTGTATTTGATCCGCAAGCATTCCCTCGACGTTCTGGATATTCCCATGGCGAAGCTCACGCGCCAGTACATGGATTACGTCGAAGCGATGCGTCAGAATCAGTTGGAATTGGCGGCGGAGTATCTGGTGATGGCTGCGGTGCTGATCGAGATCAAGTCGCGCATGCTGTTGCCGAAACCGATCGCGGTGAAGGCCGACGAAATCGATCCGCGCGCCGAGTTGGTGCGGCGCTTGATCGAATACGAGCAAATGAAAAAGGCGGCGGAAGAGCTCAATGCAATGCCGCAAGCGGGGCGCGATTTTTCCGTGGTCGAAGTCTGGATCGAGCATGCGCTAACGAAGCGATTGCCGGAGGTCAATGTCGACGACCTGCGTAACGCTTGGCTGACGTTGCTGACCCGCGCAAAGTTACAGAGGCGCCATAAAGTGCGGCGCGACGAACTTTCGGTACGCGAGCACATGACGCGAATTATGCGTCGCTTGGCGACGGGTATTTACGTCGAGTTCTCCGATGTGTTCAATCCACTGGCCGGCGTGCCGGAATTGGTGGTGAGCTTTCTTGCGATACTGGAATTGGCTAAGGAAAGCCTAGTGCAAATTACTCAGAATGAACCCTACGCGCCGATCTACGTGAAGCGCGCCGGAGCAAATTGAGACGATGGACGCGTTCAGCGATTTGTCGGCGATGAAAATGCTCCTGGAGACGGCGCTTTTGTCCAGCCAAGAGCCGCTCACAGCCAGCGATCTCACGAAACTATTTGACGAGGATGTCAGCGCCGATGCCATACGAATCGTGCTTGGCCAACTGAAATCGGATTGGCAAAACCGCGGCGTCGAACTGGCTCAGGTGGCGAGCGGCTGGCGCTTTCAGGCGCGGGCCGAGTTTCAGAAATATTTGGATCGCCTTAATCCCGAAAAGCCGCCGCGCTATTCGCGCGCCGTGATGGAAACCTTGGCGATCATCGCCTACAAACAGCCGGTCACCCGCGGCGATATCGAGGAAATACGCGGCGTAAATGTCTCGAGTCAAATTTTGAAAGCGCTCGAAGCGCGCGGTTGGATTGACGTGATCGGCCAGAAAGAAGTACCCGGCCGACCGTCGCTCTACGCCACCACCAAAAACTTTTTGGACGACCTCAATTTGCGCTCGCTGGAAGATTTGCCGACGCTGGAAGAATTGCAAGATTCCCTTGAGTTCGAACCTGCGGTGGCCTTATGAAAGTTGAACGACCCCTACGTAAGCGGCGCACTCAGTTTGGCGAAGTGCCGGAACGTCCGCGCCGAGTGGTGGACGGCGAGCAGCGGGGCGAAAAGCTGCATAAAGTGCTCGCCCTTGCCGGAGTCGGTTCGCGCCGCGCCATGGAGGAAGAAATTGCCGCCGGTCACGTCACGGTAAACGGCGACGTGGCGACCTTGGGCATGCGCGTCAACTTCGAGGACCGAGTCGCCATTGACGGTCGTCCGGTTAAAGTGAACTTTTCCGAGGATGTGCCGCGGATTTTGATTTACCACAAGCCGGACGGCGAGATCGTCACTCGCGACGATCCGGAAGAGCGTGATACGGTGTTTGAAAAATTGCCGCGTTTAAATGGCGCAAAATGGATCGCCGTGGGGCGTTTGGATATCACTACCAGTGGGCTGTTGATTTTCACTACCAGCGGTGAATTGGCGAACCGGTTGATGCATCCGCGCTTTGAAGTCGAGCGCGAATATGCTGTGCGGGTGATGGGCCAACTCAGCGAAGTACAGGCCCAGCGTCTGGTGACCCGGGTCGATCTCGAAGACGGCCCGGCCAAGGTTGAGACCTTGGACGACCGCGGCGGCGAAGGCAGTAATCACTGGTACGGCGTGGTATTGCGCGAAGGGCGCAACCGCGAAGTACGGCGCTTGTTCGAAGCGATCGGACTCACCGTCAGCCGGCTAATGCGGGTCCGTTACGGCATCCTCAATATGCCTTCCTACCTGAAGCGCGGTCAGACCTTGGAACTGGGTCCGGCGGAAGTGCAGAAAATACTCAACTGGGTCGGCATGAACGGCGAGAACGAGACGTGGCTGCGTTCGAACCACCCGTTCAATCGGCGGGCGCGACCAGATCGCGGCGCTCAAGGAGAAACACAAAATCGGCGCCGCTCGCCGTATCGAGCCAAATAAACGGCAGTTCGGGAAACGCCTGCTCCAGCGCGGCGCGGTTATGTCCGACTTCCACCACAAGTATTCCATTCTCTTCCAAATGATCCGGCGCGGCGCGCAGAATTGCACGTACATGATCTAAGCCATCGGCGCCGCTGGCGAGGGCGAGTTGCGGTTCGTGGCGATACTCCGCCGGTAGCGCCGTCATCGACTTTGTGGTCACATAGGGCGGATTGCTGACGATAAGATCGTAGCGACACCCTGCCAGCGCGGCGAATAAATCCGATTTCACCAGCCGTATCGTTTCCTCAAATCCGTAATCGCCGACGTTGCGCTGCGCCACCTCCAGCGCCAGCGCGGAGACATCGACAGCGTCGACATCGGCATTCGGATAAGCATCCGCAATCAGGATGGCTAAACAACCGGAACCGGTGCAAAGGTCGAGCGCGCTGCGCACGTTGGATTCCACAGGCAGCCAAGGCCTGAGCCCTGCCGGCAGCAGTTCGGCGATGAAGGAACGCGGCACGAGAACGCGCTCGTCGACATAGAATCGATGCTGACCGAGCCACGCTTCGTTAGTCAAATAAGCCGCCGGTAGCCGTTGTGCAACGCGCTTCTCCAATATGCTCAGGACTTTTCCGAGTTCATCCGGCAGCAATCGCGCGCCGAGAAATGGATCGAGGCGATCGAGGGGTAAGTGCAGCGTGTGTAAGATCAAATAAGCCGCTTCGTCGTACGCGTTCGCGAGGCCTTGACCGAACGAAAGCTCCGCCTCGTTAAAGCGGCTTACCGCAAAACGCAGCACATCGCGTATGGTCGTAAGGTGTTGGTTGGCGAGGTCGAACATCACCTCTTTACCAAAAGGTTTTCCAGGGTTTTGAAATAAATTTCCGACAATGGTTCGATATCGCCAACCCTCACGAATTCATTGAGCTTGTGTATGCTGGCATTGACGGGGCCGAATTCCACCAATTCATCGCAAATATCTATGATGAAGCGGCCGTCGGATGTGCCGCCGGTGCACGAAATCTCCGGCGGCGCGCCGGTTACAGACTTGATTGCATCGCCGATGACCGACACCAGTTTGCCCCGCGGGGTCAAGAACGGCTTCCCGCCCAGTTCCCAGGCCAGTTCGTAATCCAAGCCATGTTTCGTGAGCACCGCCTCAAGACGGCTCTTGAGGGAATCCGGCGTACTGACGGTTGCGAAGCGAAAGTTGAATATCACCTCGATGCTTCCGGGAATCACGTTGGTGGCGCCGGCGCCGCCATGAATGTTGGAGACTTGCCACGTGGTCGGCGGAAAATATTCGTTGCCTTCGTCCCACAC
>JALYOK010000005.1 GCA_030856925.1 Pseudomonadota bacterium | reverse complement strand
CGAAGTGCAAAGCTGGGGCGGAAAAGTGGTTTCGATTCCGTTTTTGCATGAATGCTCGACCACCGAAATGCTGAACAAAATACGATCATGAGTATAGTGTCATCCCGCGAAAGAGGGAGCCCATTTTTTCTTCGATCAACCTCTACTAAATGGATCGCCGCTTTCGCGGGATGACAAGTTCATGATTGTTGCAAAAGAGCACCCATCGTGTCCGACAGTCTGCAAGACCAACTTGTTACCCTGATCGGCCCCAACGCGGTTATCACGCAGGCCGAAGCCATGGCGCCGCACCTTAACGATTGGCGTGGCCGCTATCACGGTGATGCGCTTGCGGTGGTGAAACCCAACAGCACGGAACAAGTTGCCGCCATCGTCAAACTCTGCGCTCAAACTCGCATCGCGATCGTACCGCAGGGCGGTAACACCAGTCTCTGCGGTGCGTCGGTGCCGCTGGAAAACAGCCAGTCCATCGTCTTAAATCTCGCGCGCATGAATCAAGTTCGCGCCGTCGATCTCGACAACAACACGATGACCGTTGAAGCCGGTTGCGTGCTCGCTCAGCTACAGCAAACCGCGCAAGACTACGATCGTTTATTTCCCCTCAGCCTGGCAGCAGAGGGCAGTTGCACCATAGGGGGAAATCTTTCGACCAACGCCGGCGGCACAGCGGTTTTGCGTTATGGCAACACGCGCGAATTGACCTTGGGGCTCGAAGTCGTGCTGCCCGATGGGCAAGTCTGGAGCGGCCTACGTAGTTTGCGCAAAGATAATACCGGATACGATATCAAGCAAATGTTCATTGGCGCCGAAGGTACATTGGGTGTGATCACGGCTGCAGTGATGAAATTATTTCCACAACCGAAGTCGAACTCTACCGCGTTCGTTGGCGTGACGAGTCCGTCGCAGGCGTTACAACTCTTCAATCAACTGCGCGCCAACTGTGCGGAGCGATTGACCGGATTTGAACTCATCTCGCGGCTTTGTCTCGATTTCGTGCTGCGCCATATTCCGAACACCAGCGACCCGCTCGCTACGCCCTTTCCGTGGTATCTGTTGATCGAACTGTCGGAAAGCGCTACGGCGGTGGACGCGAGTGACATGCTCGAACAAGAACTCGGCATGGCGTTGGAGAAAAGCGCCGCCGTTGACGCGGTAGTCGCAAAAAGCACGGCGCAAAGTCAAGCGCTGTGGTCGTTGCGGGAGAATATTTCCGAAGCGCAACGTTTCGAAGGCGCCAGCATCAAGCACGACATTTCGGTGCCGATCAGTTCCATCGCCGAATTCGTCACCCGCGCGAGCACCGCGCTGGAAGCGGCGTTCCCTGCAATACGCATTGTGGCGTTTGGTCACATGGGCGACGGCAATCTGCATTTCAATGTGAGCCGGCCACTCGCGCAAAACGATACGGATTTTTTTGCTGAGGCGCATCGCATCAACGAGATCGTTCACGATCTGGTTCACGCCATGAATGGCAGCATCAGCGCAGAACATGGCTTGGGGCAACTGAAACGCGAGGAGATCACGCGTTACAAAAGTCCGCTGGAACTCGATCTGATGCGTGCGGTAAAGCGTGCGTGGGATCCGTTCGGAATTATGAATCCTGCCAAAGTAATCTAGCTGCTGCGCCAGGAGCCGCATGGGTACTGGCTCCTGGCAATGCATACGATAAAGCCGACCACGCTCGCCACGGACATCGCATGTCCTAACAGATATATTAGCCAAAACACGCCTATCAGCGCGCATGGCAACGACGCCATAATCAACACAGCCTCGTCGAAGCGCCGGAATGTGAGATATAGCAGGACGAAGATGATCAGCAGCGTGAACGGCGCCACCACTTTCAGCTTGGCGGTTGCTCGTTCCAAAAACTCGAATTGTCCTGACCAAGCGATCGAGTATCCGGCTGGGACTTTGACCTCGCGTGTCACGGCTCGCTGCATGTCGTTGACCGCCGATCGAAGATCGCGTCCACGGATTTCCACGTAGACCCAACCGGACAAGCGCGCATTTTCACTCTTCAGCATCGGGGGTCCATCGGTGATGCTGATCGCCGCGACAACCGATAACGGAATCTGCGCGCCGCGCTCGGTGAGCACGGGAAGTTGGCGCAGCTTCTCCACGGAATCGCGTACCTCGCGCGGGTAGCGCACATTCATCGGGAAGCGTTGTAATCCCTCAACCGTCTCACCAATATTCTCGCCGCCGATCGCGGCTGAGACTATCTGGGCCATGGCCGCGATGGTGTTTAGCGTCACGGCCATCTTCTACAACTCGCTGCGCGGCCGACCGCGGATTTTCTTCGACGCCGTCATGAGCGTAGGGCGGCAATCCGGTGAAGTGTCACAAGCAATTTAATCTTTAAGGCGCTACAAGCCATCGTTCAATTGGTTGCTCTCTGGCACGAAAGAGACGGTGTTGTGGCGAGCTTAGGCGGCGCCTGTATGTAGGAGCCACTGCTCAGTCGGACTAACCATTGACGGCTCGCGTCTGCGGTAACGGCTTCACGGTGTAATGGATGGTCTGTGCGACAATGCGTCCGTCTCGGATCAGACAGTTGTCGAAGAGTTGCGGCGTCCGATGCTGTGGCTGGTTCATACCTGATTTCTTTCTTCCACGACGACCTCACGCGTGCGGGAGGAGGAGAGCCGTTTCCGGCGGTTTGCTTGCACATTATGCGGACGTGACCAACGCCTGGTGACTACAGTGGGCGCACTGGAACACCCTTCGCGTGGTCACGTAGTCGCCGTGATCATGACTGCGACACACGAACCCGCCCGGCCAGGGCCGGCGGCGACGCAACGTTCGCTTTGCGCACCTGCCTTCGGCGCAACAGCAAATACACAACCGGCACCACAAACATCGATAAGAGGGGCGC
>JALYOK010000553.1 GCA_030856925.1 Pseudomonadota bacterium | reverse complement strand
CTTCGAAGTCAATCGTCATCATATCGTCATCGCGGCACTGAAAGCGTTGGCCGATGAAGGAACGATCGCCAAGAGCAAAGTCAGCGAAGCGATCAAGAAGTACGGCGTCAATGCGGAGAAGGCGGTGCCCTGGGCGGCGTGAAATCAGCGGCGCTTCGCTTCCGTTGATTGACGGCTGATCGCGACCTTTCAGTCGCTGTCGACACCGGGCGTGTATATTGCTACCATGCAATATACGCCAGCAGTTCTCATTGCCAAGGCCAAGGAAGTTCGCGATGACGATTCCATCGTTGAAGTCGTCATCTGGGAGTTGCCCGAACCTTTGCCTGCGAGTGCGCACCGCTTCAAGTACAGGCTTTACTATGGCGCTGCGGGTGTGAATCGGGTTCGTTATGACAATGAGCGCGGAAAGGGCGATCATCGGCATCTGAACGAACGTGAAGAAGACTATGTCTTCACCACAGTCGACAACCTGCTGGCGGACTTCGAACGCGACGTGAACGACTGGAGCTAGAACATGAAGGCAATCATTGAACTAAGCCGGAAGGGCTCGGTCTTCCAGGCGGCAGCGCAGCAACTCGCCGGCGCTCGTCGCGGGCAAGCGCCCGACTACCGCCTAAGTTTCGAATCGGCTCGCTCTTTATTCGCCGAATTGACGCCGGCGCGTCTGGATCTGCTCGACACCCTTCGCCGTCAAGGGCCGTGCAGCGTCTACGCACTCGCCAAGGCCGCCGAGAGAAACTACTCAAACGTCCATACCGACATCGCAAGGCTTGAAGAACTTGGTTTGGTCGAGCGCTCTGAGGATGGAGCGGTATCCGTGCCCTTTGACTCTGTCGAGATTCGCTTTCCGCTCGCCCAGACCGCTTGAAAGCTGGCGCAAAACTAGTGTAGTGTTGCATCCAGTTTAGAACTTACGCGGCTATTGGCGCGAGTCACCTTTTGCAGGATGTCGCGAGCGCTCTTGGTCCAGATGAACGGCTTGGGTTTGGTATTGTGATGGGCGATGTATTCGTCGATGGCGGCTACCAGCCAAGTGGGGTGGGCAAGTAGTTGCCTACGCAGAGGGTCCTAGTGCGCTGCCTCCCAGTTAGGTCCCGCGCCGACCTCTACCAACAACGGCGCCGCCAGCTCCGCGACTTCCGTCATGAGTTTCGGGATTACCGCTTTCATCATTTCGACTTCTGCGTTCGGCGCTTCGAATACTAATTCATCATGCACTTGCATAATGATCTTACTCTCCAGCCTCTCGCGTTCCAGCCAATCCTGCACGGCAATCATTGCAAGCTTGATGAGGTCGGCGGCAGTGCCCTGCATCGGCGCGTTGATCGCGGCGCGTTCCGCCGCTTGCCTGCGCGGACCATTCGGGCTTTTGATTTCCGGCAGCCATAGTCGACGTCCGAACACGGTTTCGACATAACCTAAATTGCGCGCAGTCTCGCGCGTGCGCTGCATGTATTGGGCCACGCCCGGATAGCGCGCGAAGTAGCGGTCAATGTAGGCTTGTGCGGCGGAGCGTTCGATGCCCAATTGCGCAGCCAACCCAAACGCAGACATGCCATAGATCAATCCGAAGTTGATGGCTTTAATGTAGCGGCGCTGTTCGTTCGTCACCAAGTCGCGTTCGGTAGCAAAAATTTCCGCCGCGGTCGCCCGATGGATGTCCTCCCCTGCCGCGAACGCGCGCAACAAGCTTTGGTCGCCGGAAATGTGCGCCATGATGCGTAGCTCGATTTGCGAATAATCGGCGGAGAGCAACGTTGATCCTGGCGGCGCTATGAAGGCCTCGCGGATGCGGCGTCCTTCGGCGGTGCGCACCGGGATGTTTTGGAGATTGGGATCGATGCTCGATAGTCGCCCGGTCACCGCCACCGCTTGCGAATAATTGGTGTGCACGCGGCCCGTGGCGGGATTCACCATGCGGGGCAACTTGTCGGTGTAAGTCGATTTCAATTTCGCCAAGCCGCGATATTCCAACAGAATTTTCGGCAACGGATAATCGAGCGCGAGTTTCTCCAACACGTCCTCGTCAGTCGACGGCGTGCCGCTCGGCGTCTTTTTGATCACCGGCAGCTTGAGTTTATCGAACAAAATTTCCTGAATTTGTTTCGGCGAATTGAGATTAAAGGTTTGCGCCGCTTGCTCATGAGCTTTTTTTTCCAGATCCAGCAAGGTCTTGCCTAATTGATGGCTATGCGCGGCGAGCAGTGCGCTGTCCAGCAGTACGCCATTGCGCTCGATTTTTTGCAGCACCTGCATTACCGGCATTTCGATGTCGCGATAGATCATGCTGAGCTTGTCGTCGCGCGCGATTTGCGGATGGAGATGATGGTGCAGTTGCAACGTAAGATCCGCATCCTCCGTGGAGTATTCCGCCGCCTTTTCCACGCTGACCTGATCAAAGCCGATTTGATTCACGCCTTTGCCTGATACTTCTTCGAGCTTGATCGTCTTCACATCGAGATGGCGTGACGCTAAGCTGTTTATGTCATGCGGGCGATGGCTTTCCAGCACATAGGATTCCAGCAAGGTATCGTGCTCGATGCCGTTGAGATAAATGCCGTGGTTAGCGAAAATGTGCCGATCGTATTTGACGTTTTGCCCAAGCTTCTTGATTGAAGGGTCCTCCAGCAACGGCTTGAGTCGCGCGAGGGTTTGTTCGAAATCGAGTTGCGCCGGTGCGCCGGCATATCGATGCGCCAGTGGAATATACGCGCCTCGATGAGGCTCGACGCTAAAAGACATACCGACGATCCTCGCAGTCATCGGATCGAGGCCGGTCGTCTCCGTGACGACACAAACCAAGGATGCAGATTTGATCTTCTCGATCCAACTATCAAGCGCCGCTTCGGTCAAAACCGTATCGAATTCGCGCGCAATGGGTGGTGCGCTTTGTGCCGCGCGGCTCGCGGCAAGAACTCCGGTCCCCTCACCCCCAGCCCTTAGCCCCTCCTGCGCACTCTCAAACTCCCGCCGCCAAGATTTAAACCCAAACCGTTCGAACAACGTCACCAGCTTGGTGTTGTCGGCATCTTTCGCAGTGAGATTAATCCATTCGAATGGCAGATCCACGTCGCATTTCACTGTCAGCAATCGACGCCCTTGCGGTAGCCAATCGAGCGCTTTGCGCAAGTTGTCGCCAACCAAGCCGCCGATTTCGCGGGCGTTCGCAATCAGGTTATCGAGGGTTTGATATTGGCTCAGCCATTTCACCGCCGTTTTCGGCCCGACTTTTTCCACCCCGGGCACGTTGTCTACGCTGTCGCCAACCAAAGTCAAATAGTCGACAATCCGACCCGGCTCCACGCCAAATTTTGCCATCACACCGGCTTCGTCGAGGGTCTCATTACTCATGGTGTTGATCAAAGTGACGTGGGCGGTGACGAGTTGCGTGAGATCTTTGTCGCCGGTGGAAACGACCGTATTGGCGCCACGAGATTCAGCATGTCTTGCCAACGTGCCGATAACGTCGTCGGCCTCCACGCCATCGACCATCAATAACGGCCAACCCAGCGCTCGGATGGTCTCCAACAGCGGTTCGATCTGCACCGAGAGATCATCGGGCATCACCGCGCGATTCGCTTTGTAGTCGGAATACCAGTCGTCGCGAAAGGTCTTGCCCTTGGCGTCCATCACGCAGGCGAGATAATCCGGCTTATAATCGGCTCGTAGTTTGCGCAACATATTGATTACGCCGTAGATCGCGCCGGTCGGATCGCCTTGCGGACTGCGCAAGTCGGGTAAGGCGTGAAACGCGCGATACAGATACGACGAGCCGTCCACCAACAATAGTGTTTGCATGAGAGATTATGGGTCTGGATAAAAAGATACCACTATTGGCGGATCGCGAACTGCAATCGCGCGCCACCTACTCCGCGCGCGAGTCCTGGCGCATGTTCGAGATTATGGCAGAATTCGTCGAGGGCACAGAGAAGCTCGCCTCGATTTATCCCGCCGTCAGTATCTTCGGCAGCGCGCGCACGCTGCATGATCACCCCTACTATTTACTCGCCGAGCAAATCGCGCGCAAGTTGTCCGACGCGGGCTTCACCGT
>JALYOK010000533.1 GCA_030856925.1 Pseudomonadota bacterium | reverse complement strand
TTCGGTGGACATTTCGATCGACGACGTTATTCACTTATTGCACTCGGTAAGTCATGGTGCGCTGGCAACACACTCGGAGCGAGTCGCCGGCTATCCGTACGCCAGCGTCTTGCCGTTCGTGCTGGATGAGCAGCAGAGTCCGGTATTTCTGATTAGCTCATTGGCTGAACATACCAAAAATTTGCTGCGTAACCCGAGAGCGAGTTTGGTGGTATTTGATGAATCTCAGGCAAACCTATTGTCGGGCGCTCGCATCAGTCTGATCGGTGATGGGCTGCCGTTTGACGCGCATAAGCGATTCGTGGCGAGATATGTGCGTTATCAAGCCGATGGCGAACGTTATCTCGAGATGGGGGATTTCGCGTTCTTTCGCTTCGAGACGAAACAAGTGCGCGCTATCGCGGGCTTCGGCGCCATGGGCTGGATCGAGCCGGAACGATTATCGCGGATGGCATCGCTGTCGTTGGAAGAGGAGGAGGAAGCTTTGCGCCAAGTGCCGCGCTCATCTTCCGGCGACTTTCAATTGCTCGGGGTCGATCCCTACGGCGCCGACCTGGTTCGCGCCGGTGTGCGCGAGCGGCACAAATTCGACGGCGCGCCGCTGAAAGGAGAATCGTTGCGGCGGGCGCTGGAATTGTTTAGCTTATCAATATCGCGATAGCTTGAATCCTTCGTAGTCATTTTGCGCGACGGTGTCGCACTTTTTCTTGTAGTTGTGAAAGCCGCCGACATAGGGCATGAACACGCGCGGCTTGCCGGGAATATTCGCGCCTAAATACCAGGAATTGGCGAGGGGATAAAGCGTCGAATTGGCGACTTCGTTGACATGCTCGACCCAGGCGGTTGCCGAGGGCGTCTCCGCTTCGATGCGATTCATGCCTCGCGCTTGCATATGCTTTAAACACTCGACGATCCAATCGGTGTGCTGTTCGATCGCGAGGATCATCTGGCTTTTCACGCCGGGGCTGCCGGGCCCGGTGATAAGAAACATGTTCGGAAAACCCGCCACCATCATGCCTAGATAGGTGCGCGGCCCGGCGGACCATTCCTCTTTCAAGATCGCGCCAGACTGGGCTCGAACGTCGATCTCGGCCAGCGCGCCGGTCATGGCGTCGAATCCCGTGGCGAAGACAATGGCGTCGAACGGGTATTCCGCTTCGCTGGTGCGCAGTCCGGTAGCGGTGATTTCCTCAATCGGCGTGCTCCGCGCGTTAACCAAGGTCACGTTGTCGCGGTTGTAGGTCTCGTAGTAATGGGTGTCGAGGCACAGGCGTTTGGTGCCGATCGGGTGATCCTTGGGCGCGAGCAATTCCGCGACTTCAGGATCGCGCACTATGCCGCGAATCTTTTGGCGGACGAATTCGGAGGCAGTGTCGTTCGCCGCTTTGTTCAGCAACAGATCCGTGTAGGAGTAAAGAAAACTGATGCTGCCTCCCGCCTGCCACTTCGCTTCATAGACTCGTTGGCGCTCTTCCGGCGTGGCTTCCAGCGCCGATTTCGAGGGCGGCGGATAGCCCGCCATGCCGAAGGGTGTATCTAATGCCGCACGTCTGTTCGCTACGTATTGCGCTTTGTGGTTGCGTTCCTTTTCCCGGTCGAGAGGTCCGTTGCGCGCCGGCAGGCTGTAGTTGGCCGTGCGCTGAAAGACATGTAAGTGCTTCGCCTGTTTGGCGATGAGGGGAATCATCTGCACGCCGGAGGAACCGGTGCCGATCACCGCTACTCGCCGGCCGGTGAAATCGACGCCTTCGTGGGGCCACAGTCCGGTGTGATACCACTTGCCGCGGAAGTTTTCCAAGCCTTTAAAATTCGGCACGCGCGGCGTCGAGAGATTGCCGCTTGCCATCACACAATAGGGCGCGGATACAATATCACCCTTGTCCGTCGTGACCGTCCAGCGGTTCACGGCTTCATCGAACACCGCGGACACGACACGCGTGTTCAACTGAATATCGCGCAGCAAGTCGAAGCGCTCGGCGACGTGATTGATATAGCGCAGGATCTCCGGCTGGGTGCCGTAGCGCTCCGGCCATTTCCATTCTTGCTGCAAATCTTCACAGAACGAGTAGGAATATTCCAAGCTTTCGATGTCGCAGCGGGCGCCGGGATATCGGTTCCAAAACCACGTGCCGCCCACACCGCTGCCGGCCTCGAAGACCCGCACGCGCATGGACAGTTCACGCAAACGATGCAACACATACAATCCGCCCAGCCCCGCGCCGACGACGATAGCGTCGAATTGCGAGGTTTGCTGCAAGGCCGACTCGACGGCGCTGGATGCTGATATATTCATTGTGTCACTCACAACCGATAGACATTGAAGATTCGCCTGCGCCAAGACGACGCGTGCCAACATTGTACGATAGCGGGGCGTGCCGTTAATGCAATTTCGCACAATTGAAGATTGAGAATTTCCTGACTTAGCCGCAAACTTAAGACCCTCGAAGAATTGATATTTTAAGGATTTTTTGATGCCATCGACGACACGCTTACCCGCTGTGTTTATCGGACACGGCAGCCCGATGAATACCCTGGATCGTAATGATTACACCGAAGCCTGGCGAGCGTTCGGCGCATCGTTTGCCAAGCCCCGCTCGCTGTTGATGATATCGGCCCATTGGTTCACGCGGGGAGCCCATGTCACCGCCATGGAAACGCCCGAAACGATTCACGATTTCGGCGGCTTTCCGCAGGCGCTGTTCGATTTTCAGTACCCCGCGCCCGGCGCCCCCGAGCT
>JALYOK010000531.1 GCA_030856925.1 Pseudomonadota bacterium | reverse complement strand
GTTCGCCACCACGCGCAGGGCTCGTGTGGTTCGCGCGGCGCCTATCAGGCGTGTCTCAATTGTCTTCTGAGCGATACTCGACATACGCGCTGTCGCGCAGTTGCAACAGCCATTGCTGATACGCTTCATCGGCTTTGCGTTGGCGTAGCCCTAAGCGGGCGGCGACCCGGTTGCGTTCGGCGCTGATTTCCGAATCTCTACGTTCCAGCACCTGCAAAATGTGCCAGCCGAAATTAGTCAAGAACGGTTCACTGATTTGATTGGGTTGCAAGGAATTCATGATGCGGTCAAATTCCGGTACTGTATCGCCAGGATAAACCCAGCCGAGGTCCCCGCCCTTGGAAGCGCTCAAATCCTCGGAGAAGCCCTTGGCGACTTCCGCGAAATCCGCGCCCGTGTCGATGCGGTTTTTGAGCTGAAGGATTCGCTGCTTGGCTTCGGCCTCGTTTTGCGCGTCGTTAACCTTGATCAGGATATGCCGGGCATGGGTTTGCGTAACAGTCTCTGCCGCACCTTGGCCGCGTTTATCCAGCAGCTTGACGATGTGAAAACCATTGCCGCTCTTGAGAATCTGGCTGGTTTCGCCCTTACCCAGGTTTTGCAGCGTTTCGACGAACATCGATGGCAGTTTCGCCGCCGTGCGCCAACCGAGATTACCGCCGGTCAGGGCTTCCTGAGCGTCGGAATAGGTCGCCGACACTTGGCCGAAATCCGTCCCCTTGTTGAGCGCCGCCAACGCTTCGTTAGCCCGGGCTTGGCGGGCCTGTAATTCTTCCGCCGTGGCCTGTTCCGGAATGCGAACCAGGATATGGGACGCCAGATACTCGGCCTCGCCTTGCGGCCGCGCCGCTTGTTGCGACATTTCAGTATCGACTTCGCTTTCGGAAACCGTGACTTTGCTTTCCACCTCGTTTTCCCTTACCCGAGCAACGGTCATTTCCCTCCGTATCTCGTCGCGGAACTTGGCGAAGCCAATTCCGTCCTTGGCGAGATTGTCGCGCAGTTCGGTCACGGTAAGCTTGTTGTCCTGAGCGATCCGTTGTAACGCCCGATCCAGTTCTTGGTCGTCGAGCTTCAACCCTGCCTCCTTGGCGTGCTGCAACTGAAGCGTCTCAAGGATCAGCCGTTCGAGCAATTGTCGCGAAAGGACCTCCTCGGCGGGCAGCGGCGTGCCTTGTTTCTCCAATTGCCGGTTGACCGTGTTTACCCGTTCCTCCAATTCCCGCTCGGTAATCACGCTGTCATTGACGACGGCGACAACGCGATCGACCAGTTGAAACGGATGTTCGCTACCTTTTGCCGGTGGCTTCAGGGCGTCGTCTTGCGCGTAAGTTTGACTGAGTGATGTAGCGAACACAGTGAGCAAGAATGCCCACTTAACGAAGCGGAACGAAGTCATGGCGTAATCTCTTGAGATGTCTTATATCCTGGAATACTTTGTCTTAGCAATTCCAACGGGTTGTTGCCGAGCCTGGACAGCCCGGTCAACTCGAGTTGAAAGAACAACGACGTCGATGCCTGCTGCTGAGCAACTGCCAAACGATGAGCAACTAAGCGTAACGCCCAGCAGTTCGCATTATACTCAACGCCCGCGAGCCCCTCCACTATCGTCCGGTCACGCACGGAATAGTTGAGGCGGCCCAAGCCATACCATCGCGCGCCCAATGGCCACTGGCCGGACAAGTCGATTTGATTGATGGCCTCCGGTAACGAGGGCGTGGCGACACGGCTTCGATAGGCAAGGCTGATCACTTTGCCTGGCCCCGGATTGTAGCGCGCGCCAATACTCAATTTCTCCGAATGGTTAGAGTCCGGGCTGTACTGCAACGCCACGTCCACCGACCATTTGCGCGACAGTTGGCCGGACACAGCGGCGAGGATGTCGGACGCGTTGCCGTCTCGCGCCGGATTGTCCAAAGTAACTCTTTGCCGTTCAAAATAATAACGCTGGCCAACCGCAGCCCGCAAACGTTCGATGCCGGTTTCGTCTTCGATAAAGCGGGTGGTCACGGCGGCGGTGAGTTGATTAGCGTCGTTGATGCGGTCGCCGCCAATGAACCGGTTTTCCGTGAAGATTTGCGCGAAGTTGAAATCCGCTTCGGACGTGGAAA
Source organism: Pseudomonadota bacterium (assembly GCA_030856925.1). Classification (GTDB taxonomy): domain Bacteria; phylum Pseudomonadota; class Gammaproteobacteria; order Burkholderiales; family JALYOK01; genus JALYOK01. Next base: position 6,191 of record JALYOK010000531.1, on the reverse strand, counting down.
AATTCGGGATCTGGCTCTGGTCACGGAACGGAATGTAAACATAGTACAAACGCGGTTCCAGGGTTTGCAAATAGGGCCGCCTTTTATAGCTGAATTGACGTTCGAAGAACAGGCCGCTATCGATGCTGAATATCGGCATGCCGCGACTCACGGCGTCGTCGCCCAAGACGTTAGCAGTCAAACGATAATGGCTATAGTGGTATCCGAGCTTCGGCGTGAGAAAAGAGAAATTGTTTATGAACGGGTAGCTGACACTGGGATAAATCAAGGCGCGCTGGCCATTTACCTTGCTCGGATGCCCGAATTCCGTCAGTTCGGATTCCAGGTTCAAGTCGGCGCCTTCGTAATCGCCTTTGAAGCCGCGCAGCAGCAGTTGTGGTTTCAGGCGATAAGGCGTATCGATGCGCTTCGCCGGATCCGGGTCCTGCAGGGTTTGGTAGCTCAAAGCGCGTGCCGAAAAGCTCCAGATTGGCGTGTTGTAACGCAGCTCTGCATCGCGCGGCAAATTAGTTGAAGAAGTGTCGACCACGCGGGTGCTCAAGTCGCGAAAGTAGTTATCGTCCGAGACGCGCTGAACATTTACGCGACCCGTCCACCCCCCGGTGAAATTGTGATCGTGCCGCCACGCCAGAAAATCCCGATTCTCGCCGGTCTGCCTATCGTTGGGCAGGATATCTGCGTGCAGTTCGCCGACGAATTGCGGCCAGATATAGCGAAATTCGTTCTGAATCTGCAAGCCCCGCTTCGACAGCGCACGCGGCGTTATGGTGGCGTCCATATTGGGCGCGATGTTCCAATAATAAGGCACTGAGACTTCCAATCCGCTGCTATCGGTGGTGCCGATCACCGGCGGGAGCAGTCCTGTTTTGCGCCGGTCGCTCAAGGGGAAACTCACCCAGGGCAGATACAGAAAGGGAACGCCCATGAACTCCACGCTGGCGTTTCGGGCAATGCCGACTTCCGTTACGCGATCGAGTTCCAAATCCTTGACACGCAAGAACCAGTCGTCCTGCCCCGGCTCGCAGGTGGTGTAGCGGCTATCCGACAACCGTTCATGTTTATCGCCGAGGAAATCGATGCGGCGCGCATCACCGCGTCCACCACGTCTGCGGTCGATTTTCTTGGCCAACCTGAAATGCGGAAAATCCATATGACCCATTCGGGTGTCGAGATCGTAACGCAAGTAATCGCCTTCGATGATGTCGCCTTGCTTCTCGAATCGAACGTCGCCGGTGGCAGTGACTTCCTGTTCGGGCGCCAAAAAATATAGCTCGTTCGTGTTTAGCTTTAGATCGCCCTGTTGCAGTTCAACCGAACCGGTTGCTTCGATGTCGCGCCCGGTGCGGCCCTCGATCCGATCCGCTTCTAGAGTAATGGGCAGCTTTTTTGGGTCGCGCTGGTCGGTTGTGGCTGCGGCGGGTTGTGAGGTCTTGTCGATCACCAGCGAGTCTGCCGCCGATCCGACGGAGGGCATCAGGCTCAACAAGAATAAGAGCGGAAGAAAGGGCATTTACCGAGAGCGAAATGATGTTATTGGGTGCTAAAATCCGACAGTTTATTCACTAAGCAAACGGAGAACTCATTTGGAGCGCCTCGCCCGGCTGCAAACCTGGCTCGACGATCTCTTTCCCGGCCACGCGAATGCCTTGATGCCTGCTTCGAGCGACGCTAGTTTCCGGCGCTATTTTCGCCTTGCCGTGCATGATACAACGTATATCGTCATGGATGCGCCGCCGGATAAGGAAGATTGCCGGGCTTTTATCCATGTGGCCGATCTCATGGCTAGGGCCGGACTTAACGTTCCGCGTGTTATCGAGCGCAATCTCGAACAAGGGTTTTTGCTGTTGACAGACCTTGGCAGCGTAACCTATCTCGCCGCGCTCAATGGGGACAAAGCCCACGAACTTTTCCTCGACGCCATCGATGCGCTAATCACCTGGCAACTCGCGACCCGGCCCCACCAATTGCGGCCTTACGACGAGGCGCTGCTGCGGCGCGAGTTGAACCTGTTTCCCGATTGGTATGTGGCGCACCATCTCAAACTGGAACTGAATGTGGCGCAGCACGAAAAATTGCAAGGCATCTTTACGCTGGTGCTGCAGAACAATCTTGCCCAGCCCACGGTGTTCGTGCATCGCGACTATATGCCGCGCAATTTGATGCTGACTACGCCCAATCCCGGCATCCTGGATTTTCAGGATGCGGTGGTTGGGCCCATCACCTACGATATCGCGTCGCTGTTTCGCGATGCGTTTGTTTCCTGGGAAGAGGAGCAGATTCTCGACTGGACCATCCGTTACTGGGAGCGCGCTAAGAAAGCAAAGCTACCGGTGCGGCCTGACTTCGCCGAGTTTTATCGTGATTTCGAGTGGATGGGTTTGCAGCGACATCTCAAAGTCGCCGGCATTTTTTCACGCATCAATTATCGCGACGGCAAGTCGCATTACCTCAGCGATATTCCACGTTTCAGCGGCTATATTCGCCATGCGTGTCGCCGCTACGCTGTGCTGACCCCGCTCTTAAAATTGCTCGACGAAATCGAAGGCGCGGAAGTAAAAGTGGGTTACACATTTTGAGAGCGATGATCCTGGCGGCCGGCCGCGGCGAACGCATGCGCCCGCTTACCGACACCACGCCGAAGGCGCTGCTTGCCGTCGGCGACAAGCCGCTCATCGTTTGGCATATCGAAAAACTCGTCCGCGCCGGCTTCGACGAGATCGTCATCAACCACGCCCATCTCGGCCATCTCATCGAGTCCGCGCTGGGCAGCGGCGAAGAATTCGATGTCGATATTTTTTATTCCCCCGAAGATATCGCCCTGGAAACGGCCGGCGGCATCGCCAATGCGTTGCCGCTGCTGGGTAAACACGCATTTCCGGTCATCAACGCCGATGTTTTTTGCGATTACGATTTTCGTGACTTGCATGCGGAAGCGGTGATGCTGCAAGACGATCCCTCGCGCGATTGCCATCTCGTATTGGTGGACAATCCGCAGCATAATCGCGACGGAGATTTCGTTTTGGGCAACGCTATGGTCGTGCCGGAAGGCGCGCCCCGCTTGACGTTCAGCGGCATCGGCATTTACCGGCCGGAGCTGTTTTATACCATTCCGCGCGGCGTCAAGGCGCCGCTCGCGCCGCTGTTGCGCGGGGCGATTGCCGCAGGAAGGGTCAGCGGCGAGCGTTACACGGGTATGTGGACCGATGTCGGTACTCCCGAGCGGCTGGCGCAGTTGAACCAAACATTTCAGCGTAAAGTCATACATTATTCGAAAGAACCTCCAGCGTGATTCCCATTTCCCGTTATCAACGCCGCCGCGTGCACCTGTCTAAGTCCATGGGCCAAGGCATCGCCATCATTCCCACCGCGCCTGAACGCGCCCGCAACCGCGATGCCCATTACCTTTATCGTTTCGACAGCTATTTTTATTACCTCACGGGTTTCATGGAACCGGAGGCGGTGGTAGTGGTAATCGCCGGGAACTCACCGAGAAGCATTCTGTTTTGCCGCGAGAAAAACATCACGCGGGAGATTTGGGACGGCTATCGTCACGGGCCAAAGGCGGCGCAGAAAACCTTCGCCTTCGACGAGGCTTATCCTATCGCCAAGCTAGAGGAGATGATGCCCAAACTCATCGCCGATCAGCCCGCTCTGCATTACCCGATCGGAGCGTATGCCGAGTGGGACTCGCGGGTGGTGGGTTGGCTCAATCGAGTGAAGGCACAGGTGCGCAGCGGCATCACGGCGCCGTCGGAAATCCAAGACGTATGTAGCGTGCTTGATCACATGCGCTTGATCAAGGACGCCGATGAGATCAAGGTCATGCGCAGCGCCGCGCAGATCGCAACCGACGCCCACCGCCGCGCCATGCAGACCACCCGGCCCGGCATGATGGAATACGAAGTGGAAGCGGAACTCGTTCATGAATTCCGCCGCCGCGGCGCGCAAGCGCCCGCTTACACCAGCATCGTGGCCGGTGGGTCAAATGCCTGCGTGCTGCACTATGTGGAAAACAACGCCGAACTCCATGACGGCGATCTGCTGCTGATCGACGCCGGCTGCGAATTAGATGGCTACGCCTCCGACATTACCCGCACCTTTCCGGTCAATGGCGCGTTCAGCCCAGCGCAGCGCGACGTTTATGAACTGGTGCTCGCTGCGCAGGCGAAGGGCATCGACGCGGTGAAACCCAATGCGCCGTTCGAGGCTTATCACCAAGCGGCGCTGCGGGTGCTGGTGCGCGGCATGATCGATCTTAAGCTCTGTAAAGGCAGCGTCGACAAGGTGATCGAGAGCGGCGACTATCGGCAGTTCTTTATGCATCGCACCGGCCATTGGCTGGGGCTGGACGTGCATGACGCCGGCGATTACAAGAAAGACGGGAAATCGGTGAAACTTGAGCCTGGCATGGTCGTCACCGTTGAGCCCGGCTGCTATATTCGCCCCGCTAAGAATGTGCCGAAAGCGTTTTGGAACATCGGCATTCGCATCGAAGACGATGTTCTGGTGACGAAATCCGGCCGCGAAGTGCTGACGAGTCCGCCAAAGACCGTGCGTGAAATCGAACAAGTCATGCAGCGGCCCTGATGCACCACGCCGACATCGTTGTCATCGGCGGCGGGCCGGTCGGACTTGCGTTCGCGCTTGCTGCCTTCCGGCAGGGGCGCCGCGCCGTCGTGCTGGAAGCCAATACCGGTGCGCCTTCCGACACACGCACTTTGGCGCTTGCGGAGGGCAGCCGACTAATTTTGAACGAGATCGGCGTGTGGACGTCGGCGTTGAAGGCGACGCCGATCAAGACCATCCATGTGTCCCAGCGAGGCGGATTCGGCCACAGTATTTTGCAGGCGGCGGAATCCGGCGTGCCGGCTTTGGGTTACACGCTTGGTTACCGTGCCTTGGTCGCCGCGCTATTGGAACAGGCGGAAGTTTGCGGCTTGCCAGTTATTGATTCCGCCAGGGTAAAAACGCTCGCCACTACGGCGAGCTATGGCGCCGTTACCTATATAGTGGCTGGCGCCCTGCACACCTTGACGGCGAAACTCCTGGTAGTGGCCGACGGCGGTCGCAGCCTGACCCAATTGCCGTCGATTCATATCAAGCACAAAGATTATGACCAGATCGCCCTCTTGGCGCGGGTTTCCGCCGATCCGCCCCACAACAACGTGGCCTACGAACGTTTTACGCCGACCGGCCCGGTGGCGCTGTTGCCGGTTGGCGACGAATTTGGTCTGGTCTGGAGCGTGTCGCAGAACGAGGCCGATCGCATCGCAGCGCTTAACGACCCGGAATTTCTCGCCGAGTTTCAAACCCAATTTGGAGACTACGCCGGAAAATTTTCCGGCGTGCATTCGCGCTTCCAATTTCCGCTGCGTTTGCGTTACGCGGACAAGACAACAGTGGAGCGCACGGTGCTGATCGGCAACGCGGCGCAAGCGTTGCATCCGGTCGCCGGGCAGGGCTTCAATCTGGGACTGCGCGATGCCGATCAACTCGCGCGCTTGCTGCGCGATGTTCCCGCCGACGGCGATTGCGGCGACGCAAGTTTACTGCGCCACTATCGGCGCGAGCGTTTGCCTGACACTCGGTTGGGAATTTTTTTTACCGATGCGCTGGTGCGCGGATTTTCCAACGACAATCCGCTGTTGCGCATCGGCCGCGGCGTCGGCTTGGCCGCGCTGCAATTTTCGCCATTGGCCCGCCGCCGTATCGCTCAGGCGATGATGTTCGGCCGGTCGCAGCCATGATAAGTCGCGGGGTAGTCTTGCCGAAAGCCGCGTGGATATTGACTCGTGGCAATGGCCATGCCAAGGGTAGCACCGCTACTGCCTCGTGGCGCATCGTTCCATGAATTTTGACGTGATCATCGTCGGTGGCGGAATCGTCGGCGCCAGTTTTGCGTTGCAATTGCGCGGCAGCGGTTTGCAAATCGCGCTGATCGACGCCAAGCCGGCGCCAAGCGCGCCGCTCGAGGGCGAGTACGACCATCGGGTTTATGCGATAACGCCGAGTAATATGGCGTTGCTTGATCGACTCGATATATTTCAACCGCAAGACCGTGTTCGGTTGACACCGATTCGCGGTATGGAAATTTCCGGCGACAAAAAAGCGAAACTCAACTTTTCCGCCCGCGCCGCAAATCGCAGCGAACTCGCCGTTATGATCGAACATCGGCTGCTGGCCACGCGGTT
>JALYOK010000524.1 GCA_030856925.1 Pseudomonadota bacterium | reverse complement strand
CCACGAATCGCCGCTTGCGAATATCCGCGTTGTGTTGTCTCACACCACCCATCCCGGCAACATCGGCGCCGCGGCGCGGGCGATTCGCACCATGGGCTTAGTTAATCTTTATCTCATCAATCCGCGGCGTTTTCCCGATCCGGAAGCGACGGCGAGGGCGGCCGGAGCGGATGAAACATTGACGCACGCAAAAATATGTTCGGGTTTGGACGAGGCATTGGCAGAAACCAAATTCGTAGTTGGCCTCACCGCACGTAAGCGCGACTTATCTCACGACATGGTCCCGTTGCGCGAAGCGGCTTCCCAACTTGTTGCCGAGGCGGCAACCGGCAAGGTCGCGGTATTGTTCGGCGCCGAAATGTCGGGCTTAAGCAACGCAGAATTGGATCGCTGTCACTTGCTGGCAAACATCGCCGCGGACGAATCGTTTTCTTCGCTCAATCTCGCGGCGGCTGTCCAAGTCACTGCCTACGAACTGCATCAGGCATCATTCTTCGCGATTCCACCACAGAAACCGCCGTTTCCATTGGCGGATTTCGAGCAAGTGGAAGCCTTTTACCACCACCTTGAGCAAGTGATGTACGAAACAAAGTTCCTTGATCCGGCCCAGCCGAAGCGGCTGATGAGACGGCTGCGACGGCTTTTCGCTCGGGCACGATTGGAGAAAGAAGAGGTCAATATCCTCCGGGGAATCCTTAATGCGGTCAGGAAATCTCCTATAAAATAGAGTTGAATTAATCTCTAACCTATCCCATACTCATAAAAATTCTGTAAGGAATCAACGATGTTTAGACGATTGCGGGAAGATATCGCGATGGTGCTGGAGCGCGATCCTGCCGCACGCTCGAGGTTCGAAGTGTTGACGCTCTATCCTGGCGTGCACGCACTCGCCCTGCATCGCCTGGCGCACGGACTTTGGCTGGCGAATTTCAAGTGGACCGGCCGTTGGGTCTCTCAATTGGCACGCTTCCTTACCGGTATAGAAATCCATCCCGGCGTCACGATGGGACGGCGGGTGTTTATCGATCACGGCATGGGCGTAGTGATCGGCGAGACCGCGGAAGTCGGCGACGATTGCACGATTTATCAAGGGGTCACCCTTGGCGGCACGACCCTCAATAAAGGTAAGCGTCATCCGACTTTGGGTCGTAATGTGACCATCGGCGCGGGCGCAAAAGTGCTCGGGCCATTTATCGTTGGTGACGGTGCGACCATAGGTTCCAACGCGGTGGTCGTCAAACAGGTACCGGCCGGCGCAACGGTTGTGGGAATTCCCGGCCGCGTCATCGGTGTCACGGATGACTATCGGGGCGAAAAACGGGAATTTGTGCCCTATGGCGTCTGCGAAGACGCTCCCGAATCCGCAGAAATTGTGAAGGTCGAAGGGGTCAATCAACGAATTGAGCCGGTCTTCCGGGAAGAAATCGAAAAACGCGATGAGATCGACAGCCGCATCGACCAGATGATGAACCAAATCGACGAGTTGGAAGAAAAGCTAGGTGAGCAGCAAGCAGCCAATCAAGCGAAGGATACCGCGGCCGGTTCTGAAACTACCACGGATGCTCGCACTCTAACGTCTTGAGGTTGATTTCTTCGAAGTCGCCCTAAAATAGTGTAGTGCTTCGCAATTAACGGAACACAAAAATGCGTCTTTTTCCGTCTGGCTTCGTTGCTCGTCGTTGCATAGAGCCCGCTATGCGGCCTCCTCGCGCCTTGCCCGACGAAAAAATCCATCATTTTTATTTAGTCCCGTTAATTACTAAGCACTACAATAGCGTATAGTGAACTTCAAATACCGAGTACGAATGATCACACTTACCAGCAGCGCCGCCCAGCATGTTCAGACCGCCCTCGAAAAACGGGGCAAGGGTGTAGGTTTGCGCCTGGGAATCAGAAAATCCGGCTGTTCGGGTTGGGCGTATAAAATCGAATACGCCGATGAGCAGGCAAGCGACGATCTGCGTTTCGACAGTAATGGCGTCGCGGTGCTGGTCGATCCCGACAGCTTGCCGTTTTTGGCAGGCACGGAAGTTGACTACCGGCGTGAAGGTCTGAATGCGACCTTCAGGTTCAACAACCCAAACGTGAAAGACGCATGTGGCTGTGGCGAGAGCTTTACCGTCTGATAGTTGACGCATTCAGTTGAAAACGGGCGATCTTTTGGTCGCCCGTTTTTTTATAAAGTGCGCCACGAGGCAATACCAATGCGGCTCTTGGAGCCGATTTACTTTAGGTCTGCCAGGCTCCTAAAGGCATGCCTGCCTGTGAGGCACGCGGGACAAGGAGCCTGGCATGGCGGTTGTTCAGAACAACTGACGTCGCCAGCGCTCCACCCCCTGCGCGATTCATCCTACAATAGCGCCATTCGAGGAGAGGATCCATGACCACCATAAATGCTTTTGAACTGACGCGAGAATTATTGCGCTTTAACACCATTAATCCGCCGGGCGATGAGCGAGCCTGCGCGGAGCATATCGGCAAGCTGTTGGAACGACACGGCTTCACCTGCGCGTATCACGAGTTCGCCGACAAGCGCACAAGCTTGGTGGCGCGCCTCGGCGGCAATGGCGGCAAACTCCCGATTTGCTTTACCGGCCACATCGACATTGTGCCGCTCGGCAACGCGCCGTGGAAGAAAGATCCCTTCGCCGGGGAGACCGATGGCGGCAAGTTATTCGGGCGCGGTTCCAGCGACATGAAAAGCGGTGTCGCGGCCTTTGTCGCGGCGGCGGTTCAGCTCGCGGACAAGCTCAAACATTCCTGCGGCGTGGTGTTCGTCATCACCGCCGGTGAAGAGCGCGGCTGCGAGGGCGCCGACCACTTGGAAAACCTGCATCGCCAGTTTGGTACATTGGGAGCGGCGGGCGCGATTGTGGTAGGCGAGCCCACCGGCAATTATCCGTTCGTCGGCCACAAAGGCGCCTATTGGCTCAACGCCAAAATCCGTGGCATTACGGCGCACGCCTCCATGCCGGAACTGGGCGACAATGCGATTTACAAGGCTGCGACAGCGATTACAAAGTTGCAGCACTACGAATTTACCGCGCCCTCGCACTTCATGATGGGAAAGCCGACCTTGAATGTCGGCACCATCCACGGCGGCTTGAATCCCAACTCGGTTCCAGACGAAGTCGTGGCCAGTATCGACATCCGCACCATTCCGAACCAAAACCACCAGGAACTTCACCGTGACCTGCAACAGACCTTGGGCCCGGAGGTGGAGTTGAGCACCGTGATCGATGTGCCTAGCGTATGGACCGAGCCGTCCCACGAGTGGGTGCAGAACGTGTTCGAGATCACCGGGAAAATTTTATCGGAGCGGCCGCAAGCCCGCACCGCACCGTATTTCACCGACGCGGCGGCACTGCGCAGAGCCTACGGCGGTCCGCCGACGGTGATCCTCGGCCCCGGTGAAGCGACTATGGCGCATCAAACCGACGAGTACTGTTACGTCAATAAATTGGAAGCGTCGGTCGAGATGTACACGGACATCATGGCGAAGTGGTGCGCGGTTTAACCTCGGGTATGCGCGTGCGCCTCTATTGTAAAATGACTCGCCCGAGAGGTGCGCTGATATTGGCTCTCAGGGCGATTCGGTTAGCTTTGGTACGACAAGAAAGAGGCCAGCGGCAGTTTGCCTAGCTACCCCAATTTCCCCCAGTCAGTTTTCCTGCCGCCGGCGACTGCCGCGCGCTGGATAACTTGCCTTTCAGCTCGTGTATCAATATCTGCTCCTCGCTAAGGCGTTCGTGGCTTTGCGCTTGCTTAAGCTTGTGGCGTAGCAGTTTGATAAGGGCCGCCCGGCGGTCGCCGTCGCCGACTATTTTCCTGTCCAGTTCTCGGCAGATTTCCCCGAGGATAGAGCCGCCGATGTGGTAGCCGAGTTTGCGGTAGCTTTCGAATTGCGTTTCATCGAAAAATTGATCTGAGGTGCTCTGATGCGGAAAGTTGCGGTCGATGTTGCGGTAGTTGAGGAGATCGGCGGGCTCGTTGCCGATGAGCGAGGGCTTCACGTAGAGCAGTAATCCTGATTTGCAGTTTGCGTCGACCAAACCGTACTTGATTTCGCCGAGCACCCAATGGGATTTGGCGAGTTTGGTCGCGGGATCGATCTCGATGTCTTTCACTTGAATATCGATCTCAATGCCGAAGTCCGTAAAACACTTGCGCATGGCGGCGCCGAGGTCGTTGAACGAGGCGCCGGAATCGGCGCTGGCATCGATCGCGACGATCAAGGCGCAGCGACGCCGCACCAACTCATAGATGCCGAGATTTTCGAAGTGGCCACCGTCGGACAAATAGACATAGCGCGAATCGGCGTTGGTTGATCCCAGTAATTCCTTTACCAGCCATCCCAAGCCGAAACTTGGGCTCGAAGTGCGCCAAGCGTCCTGACGCGGATTGGCGCTCCAGCGCCCGAGCCTGACGTTGAAGGCTGTCATCAGAAACGCCAGCGCCGGGTTGCTGTGATAACCCATATTGGGGCTCGCCGCCGCGCCGGAAATCGCCATCGCCTGGCCGAGCTTCACGCCTTCCTCTTCGTCACGGAAGCGTTCGATTTTCTCTCTCAATCCGCCGACGGAAATATTGCCCCCGACCGTATCCCGTTTACCGGCGCCGTATTCGCGGGTAGCGCGAAAGCAGCCACGGGCGAGATCGTTGGCGCCGGTCGGCTTCAAATGACCCGGGCGCGCCGGTGTTTCAAAACCGCAAAAGCCCGGCGAGAAAAGGAATGATGCGGCCTTGCGTTCTTGCCACGCGAGTTCTTTACCCTTCACCAAATTGAGTGCCGTGTTGATGAGGTGAAATGGTTTTTGCAGATGATGGACGGGCACGCCGTTGTCGGGTCGCAATTTCCACAGCAGTTCCGAAAGATGCGGGTCGTCGCCGATATCGAAACCGGTAAACGGGTGCGGTTGGCGGTTCGCGTTCGACGCGCCCAAGTAACAGCGCACCAGGCGATTGCGATACAACATGTACAAGGAAAATTTGTTGATATCCACGCGCCAGGCTAGAACGATCGCGACCACAATACACCCGGCGACGCTGCCTAGCAGCAGGCCGATGGGTGTAAGTTCCGAGGCATAGAAACCAGTGTGAAAATAATTACCTAACGTGACCACCTCAGCGTTGGGAATGATGGGATCCGTGATCAGCGATTGAATAACGACGGTGATGAGCAACAGCAAACCAAGGACGAAGATCGGCGGCGCGACGGCAAGCAGGCGTTTGTTGCCGCGACGGTCCGGACTGACGTCGCTGCGCTCGCTCTTGCCGTAGAAGACGCCGCCTAAGCTTGGCAATAACCAGCTTAGGGTCAAGGTCGAACTTGCCCAGGCGCCGATCTCGCGGTTCAGCCAAGTGATGAACGGCGGACCGTACAGACTGATGGTGAACAACACCACCCAGCCGCCGGTGAAAATGATCGTCCAGCCGCCCATGCGGCTCCACCATTCGCGGCTACGGTCGCTGTACGCGCGGCCCAACAACCCGACCAGCAACACCATAACCAGGCCGAACACGGATAGCGCCACGGGCATACCGAAGGTGACCAAATTGACCGGATGGTTTAAAGGATCGCGGCTTTGCACCGGTCCCTCCAGCCGACTGATTACGAACGCGATGAGCAAGTGGCCGATGATCAAGGCGGCAACGCTGAAAAATAAATGCGGACCGATTTGCGACCACAGTCCGCCGCTGGGTTTCACGCTGATGCCGTTGTCTGTATTTACCCGCTGGCCGATTATCCAGGCAACGGTCCACACCGCAAGATAGACCACGGTTGCGAGCAGCCAGTAATGCCAGTTGGTTAAGTAATCCCGAATACCCTCGAATTCGTACCAAAGCCACACGCTGCCAAAAAAACCTGAAATCATGAGGGGTGCAACAACCGAGATCAGTACACATTTTTGCTCCTGGCAAAATAGCGAACGGCGTTTATTGCGCGGATCGGGGAACAGGGAAATATTCAGGGAAATGAAAAACACCGCGACCAGAAACGCACCCAGCGCGATGCCACCGAACCAGCCCGCGAATCCGGGCGTATATAATTCGCCGTATCTCACCGCCAAGCTGTATTGATTGACCAGGCAGAGCAACAGCCGCGGAATCAGCATCACCACGCTCAACACCGCGACCAGGATAGCCATGTTCAACATGACATTGCGCAGATAGGTCGCGATCACCGCCCACGTATCGGCGCCGAGTGCGCCGAGTTGCGGCGTCAGATAGTTGCTGTACTGGCGCAGGAATTTGATTTGATCGGGTTCGGCTTTGCTGCCGGTCTGTCGGTTCGCGATCGCGAGTTTTTCTTCGACCTTTTCGACTTCGCCCGCTTCCTCGTGTATCCATTTCGACAGCCAACTGCCGATGTAGCCGCCGCCGGACACCGTCGAAAGGTAATGGAATTCCCGCAACAGCCGATGCTCCGCGAGCGCCTGTCCGATGCCGAGGTTGAAGGTGGCGCTGCGTATCCCGCCGCCGGAAAATGCCAAGCCGCACAATTGATTGCGATGGGCGCGTTGCACCACGTCGCTGTCGGATGCCGGTCGCGGATCAGCCTTATCGGGGATGATGCCGCTGCGCTCTTCGTCCAGCGCGTCGAGTTCCCATTGAAATGCTTCGGCGAACACTGTGCCGGATTCTTGATTGAGTTGCCACCAGGTATAGTCGTCGCACACGCCGTCTCGGCGCGGCAATTTATGGTGGATCTGGAATGCGCTCACCGCGGCGGTCGTTGACGCGTCATACAGCCCATGGTGTGGTCCGCGATATTGCCCGCAACTGTAAAGCTTGCGCTGCATGGCAGTGACTTTTTCTCTTTTACTGCGATCAGGCATTTCGATGCCGTCGGGCAGAATTACGGCGTTTTGAATGATGGCGACGCGGGTATCGGTGTCGCGGATACCGCTGGCGGGTAAACCGAGGCGCGCCTGAAAAGCGAATATGGCCGGGACGATGAGGCTGTTGTAGGTTCCGTCGACGAAGCCTTTGTATTCGCCGAGAAAATAAAGCTTGCTTTGAAGTTTGGTAATTTCCGCGCTGAGTTGAGACCGCGTCAACCGATCAAGACAGCCGTTTTCGGGAAGATTCTGATCCGCTTGAAAATCGATCAGCGCTTGCCGCAGCGCGTCGGTGTCAGATGTCGCGACGCCGTTGTCGAAAAACCCAAGACAACGCAACGCGCCGCGCAGCAGCTCTAAGTGAATTTCGAGTTCGAGTTCGGTGGCCTTGTCCCACTCGCCCGTGGGAACGAGTTTGAGTTCTGATTGCAGGGCCTTGAGGGCGTTGCCGCTGTCGTCATCCAACTCGCCATGGAGGTCGTCCGAATAATCACAGAGTATTTTCAAATACGCCTGCAATTCCCGCACACGATCGCCCATAGCGCCAGCCTTCAAGTTTTGCCTCCCGAATCTAAGAGTCCCTCGTCTTTGGCTAACCGTGTGTTAGCCGGCGCCTCAGGTACGCATTATGGACTGGCGAACTTAACCCAAGCAATACGGCAAATGGGCTAGGCCAAAGGCGATAGGCCGCGCGGCTAACTACGCCGGGGCGCGGTTCGCCGCGGCGCCGCGGATCAACGTGCCGACGCCTTCGTCGGTGAGCACCTCGAGCAGTAGCGCGTGTTCGACGCGGCCGTCGATGATGTGGGCAGTTTTGACGCCGTTGCGCACGGCGTCAAGGGCCGTTTCGATTTTCGGCAACATACCGCCGTAGATGGTGCCGTCGGCGATGAGTTCGTCGACTCGGGCGCTGGTCAAGCCCGTCAACACTTGGCCTTGTTTGTCCATTACGCCGGCGATGTTAGTCAGCAGAATGAGTTTTTCCGCTTGCAAAGTGATGGCGAGCTTGCCGGCTACGGGGTCGGCGTTGATATTGTAGATCTCGCCATTCTCGCCGACACCGATGGGCGCAATAACCGGAATGAAATCCCGGGTATCGAGCAACGAAATCAATTCCGGATCGATGGACACGACTTCTCCGACTAGGCCGATATCGAGCAGCTCATTCAGTTTTTCCTTATTCTTGACCAGCATTTTTTTAGCGCGAATCATGCCGCCGTCTTTGCCGTTGAGTCCGACCGCTTTACCACCGTGTTTGTTGATCAGGCTGACGATTTCTTGGTTCACCAAGCCACCGAGCACCATCTCGACCACGTCGAGTGTTTCCTCGTCCGTCACGCGCATGCCTTGCACGAATTCAGTCTGCTTGCCGACCCGCTGCAGCAATTGACCGATCTGCGGCCCGCCGCCGTGCACCACGACCGGATTCATGCCGACCAGTTTCAGCAGCACGACGTCGCGTGCGAACGAATCCTTTAACTTCTCGTCGGTCATAGCGTTGCCGCCGTATTTAATGACGATATTGCAGTCATGGAAACGCTGAATGTAAGGAAGCGCTTCGCCGAGGATTCGGGCTTTTTCGATTGCGTTGGTGGGAGGCGGGGACATAGGCAACCTGTGTTAAAACTGAGTCGGTATTTTACACACGAACTAACGCGTATTGCAGAGGTGTATGTAGGGTGCTTTTATGCAACTTCATCGTGAAACGGTGTGCAAGCGCACCCGACATTTTGTTCGTCCCGCTTGCTCAGCGCACGGACGTCGTCTGGCGCGTGGCTTTGCTGGCCTTTTCTGCCTTTGCTTTCAGCGACCAAGTTTCCCGCACAGCTTCGATCAAGGCGACCATGGCGGGGTCGTGCGCATGCTCGGCGGGATAGATAAACCAGAGCGCTGTATTAAGCCGTTCTTTGCCCCATACGACCACTTTACTTGCCGCTTCGGCCGCACGCGCCTGATCTTCGCGCATCAAGCTCAACCCCACGCCGGATTCTATCAAGCTGTTAATGACGGATTCCTGATCCGCTTCGACTACTTTGGTCGGAACGGCTCCCTGATTGCGAAACAGTTTGTGCAGCAATTGATTGTGGGTGCTGACCGGCGGGGCGAAAATCCACGGCAACGCGGCGATGTCGGTCCAGTCCGCTGCTTCCACTCTATCGTGCCAGGCTGCCGGCGCGGCGACGCAATACACGAGATCGGACAAACGCAGGCCGGTCACATTTGGATTATTTAGGTCACCAAAATAAAAGCTCGCATTTAAGGCGCCGTTACGCACGTCTTCGAACGCGTGTCCGGATACCCTTTGGTGCAGTTCCAACTCGACGAGCGGAAAGCGTTCCAACATGACTTTCAAGAGCTCGCCCAGACGAATGAACTCAGGGTCGGCGACGGTGCCGAGACTAATTTTGCCCGCCACCAGGCCGGACAATGTTTTGGCTTGGTTTTTGAGCGCCTGCGCCGCCGCCAATACGATTTCCGCGTGATCGAGCAAACTTTCGCCAGCGCGGGTGAGCAGCATGCCGCTGGACGTGCGTTCAAACAATTCAAGCTGGAGTTCGTCCTCCAATGCTTTGATTTGGGCAGTGATAGCCGGCTGACTGACGTGCAGCGCCTCGCCCGCCCGGGTGAGTTGACCGAGTTCGGCAACGGTGGCGAAAGTCCGCAATTGATAAATTTCTATGGGAATTTTCCTTTCAAACTAATGCAATTACAAGGCACTATTGTGCGCCGCACCAATAGGTTATGCAAGGTATAAATCAAGTGAATTAGCTATATCAAAAGATACGATTGGTGCTTCGGTTCGGACGTCGCTATGTTCCATATAGTGCAACGCAGCAATGATTGCACGACATTGTTTCTGAATGGAGTACGACATGGAATTTATTCTGAAGTTTTTCAATTACCTGGCAAAAAGTGATGAATATCGCGAGCAACAGCGCCAAGAAGCTTATTTAGCGAAATCGACGGATATCCATGATCTCGAATACCGCCTGCGCGAGCTAGAGCGCGAAAGAAAGATTTTTCCTTGAGTGGCATTTAAGTGACAGTAAGCCGGCTCGGCAATTGCGACGAAGCATAAATTTTGATTCGGGACTTAATTATGAAATTCAAACCGTTTGCTTTCCACGCCGATACCCTAACCGCGCGTCCGACTGCAACGCGCGAACACGAGGCGCAAGGCTTTTACGATCACAATGCAAACACCGCCATACGGGGCAGTGCATTGAAATGGTTGATTGCGGCGCTGCTCGTGTCTATCGGATTTGCCGCATGGACCGATGGCAGCGTTTTTGCGAGGGAACCCAATGATCCTTTACAGCCGTCGATCGCAGGGCCGCGAGATGTCGGCGGCGCTTACGACGCCGTTAGTCCAAACTCAGGCGGCTTGCCGGTGACGATCTTCATCGACGGTCCCACCGGATTTTTATTCGTATACACCGCCGAAGGCTGGAAGTTCGTGCGCCGTATGGATGCCGGAAAATTATGATTTGCGACTTTGCTTCGTCCGAGCGCAGTGTCACGTTTAGCGGGAAAAAAAGAGTGACTTTGGTAAAACAATTTTCCCTCTTCGAACGTCCCAAATTGAAGACCCATTTTCTCGCCTTACCGCCCGAGGATGTTTATTTACGATTCGGTCTTGCGCAAAATTCGGCGGCAATAATCGACTACGTGGAGCACATAGATTTTGAGCGCGATGCGGTGTTCGGAGTCTACGGCGATAAGCTTGAATTGATCGGGGTCGCTCATCTTGCACCGCAGGGTGAGGGCGCAGAGCTGGGCATTTCCGTCCTGCGCGGGCAGCGCGGCCGCGGCGTGGGCACCGCCATATTCAGCAGAGCGATCGAGCACGCACGAAACCTCAATCTCAACAATATATTCGTCCATTTCCTGGCGGAAAATTTAGTCATTCGGCGCCTAGTGCGTAAGCTGGGGTTGATCAGCGTAATGCGAGGCAGTGACAGCGCGGCCTCGATGGCATTACCACCGGGGAACGCCGGCACGGTATGGAATGAGTGGGTGGACGATTGCATCGCGCTTTACGACTATAGCCTGAAGTCTCAGGTTGGATTATTAAAGACGCAGACCAGGCCTCGAAAGCCGCATTCGTTGTTACATCCGTCGAACGATGTCAAGTTATCGGCGGAACTGGCGGACAGCAATTCCTCGCCGTAGGGGCTGGGCTAACGGGTTTTATGTCGACCCCATAAGGGTTGGCAGCAGTACGGTACTACCTCCTCTTTTCGGCTCGCTTGCGAGCCGTTTTTTTTAGAGTTCTCAAGCAAAGTCGTCGCCCCAAGCCTTATGGATATGGGCTCGTGGCAGTGAATCGCTTGAACAGCGCTATCTGTCCAAGTGCTACCCCAAAAAAAAGCGGGCTCGCTTGCGCGAGGCCGCTTGTTATTTAGCGAGGAGGACGTTACGCGACGCTGACTAGCTTCGCTTTCGCCACGGCTTTTTTCGGCAGCGCCAGTTCCAGCACGCCGTTCTCAAATTTCGCAGATGCGGCGTCGTCGTCAACTTCTTGCGCGAGCGAGAAGCTGCGCGACACTTTGCCGTAGTAGCGCTCCGAACGGAGCGCTCGATCGCCGACTTTCACTTCTTTTTCGTTTTTGCTTTCCGCGCTGATTGAGACTTCATTGCCATCGATTTCGATTTTGATGTCCTCTTTTTTCACACCCGGCATTTCAGCGTGAACGACATACGCGTTCTCTTTTTCACTGACATCCATGCGGATCGGCGCCACGAGATCGCGGGTGGTCACCGATGCGGGCCGGAAAAAGCTTTGCACCAAGTTCTCTAGTTGATCATCCATTGCTTCCCAACGCATTACGTTTGCCATCGCCATTCTTTTCTCACTCAACAGGTTCGACGTTTTACCGCCATGACTTATAAATAGGGGCCGCGGCGTTCCTTTCAAGCCCAAGTCAAGACTTTTTAGATTTGTGATACACCCGTGACATTTCGCATCCAAACCAGTTTTCGGCACGTATATAAAAACACTCTGACCAAGTTCCCGTCCCGAAGTATTTTTTGTCAGTCAAACCTAGTTGCTGAAATCGAGCTTATTCAGAGTTTCTTAAATATTTTTCGAGGTCTGTCAGTATTTGTTCGATATTCCGGTCTCATTCATTAAGTGTGAAAAAATTAGCCTGTGATGTTATTTCAGAAAACGCAAAGCAGTTTTGAATCGATGGTTCATGCCCATTCCGCCGATCTGTATCGTTTCGCCTATTGGCTGTGCCGCGACCGCAACGTCGCCGAGGATCTGGTGCAGGAGACGTTTACCCGCGCCTGGGCCAATTGGAAGGATGTACGCGACGAGAAAGCGGCGAAAGGATGGCTGCTCACCATCCTGCACAACGAGCACGCGCGGCTGTTCGAAAAAACGCGTGTCGAAATCAGCGATGACGACTTGGATGATCTTGCGGTGGCGGCGAAAACTAATGTATTGGGTGAGCTTGAAATGCGCGACGCGCTGTGGAAGCTGCCCGAAGGTTTTCGCGAGCCGCTGTTGTTGCAGGTTTTGGGCGGATACAGTTGTGGCGAGATTGCCGCCATGGTTAATCTGTCCGAGATCAACGTCATGCAACGCTTGACGCGAGCGCGCCAGGCGCTACGGAAAATGATGGAGCCGGAATCACAACGAAGAGTGAACAAATCATGAACTGCCTCAAATTTCGCCGCCGTAAGTTGGCTGCGCCGCGGCATATGCCCGAGGATGCGCTGGCCCATGCGCTGGAATGTTCGAGCTGCGCGGAATTCGCCCGCAGCCAGGATCAATTCGAAAATCAGCTCGAGGTCGCTGTGCGGATTCCGGTGGACCCCACCCTGGCGCAACGCATCGTGCTGGATCGCAAGCTTAAGACTGGGCGCAGCACGCGCTTGTATGCCATGGCGGCCAGTGTCTTGCTGGTTTGTGCGCTCGGCGTTGGCATCGGATATCGCAGCTTGGCGCCCGGCACCCGCATGCTGCACGCCTCGGTAGATCACGTGCTTGGCGAACCGTTTGCATTTTTATCGCGACAAGTGGTGAATAATGACGATCTAGCGGTGGCGCTGGCCCATTCCGGCGCGAAACTTAAACAAGACTTCGCCCAAGCGGTGATCTATTTGCACGATTGCCCGGTGCCGGGCGGGGTGGGAAAGCACATGGTATGGGTCACGCCACTGGGCAAAGTTACGCTCATCACCATGCCGAATCAAACCGTCTATTGGCGCGCGGAGGGCGAATACAAAGGCTTGATCACGGCGCTGCGACCTGCGGGGCGGGGAAGTTTCGCCATCGTTGCCGACAACGAAACGGCATTAAAAAATGCCGAAGCCATGTTGGATCAGCACATTATCTGGAGGAGTTAGCATGCCGAACAAAGCCTTATTTCGCACCGACGAGCTGGAACCGCTGGCTTCCTATCTCCATCGCTTCGCGTTAATGAAGTTGCGCGATGATGATTTGG